>JBGTDO010000090.1:0-8686 GCA_041748235.1 Akkermansiaceae bacterium
TGCCAGCTGGTTCAAAGCCCGCAGCGGGAAGCCGGAGAGAAAGGCAGCCTGACTTCATAGGTGACATAGATCTGCAAACTATGACACCCTATGAAACGGTTGGAGCAACAAGCCACGAAAGGCGCTTCGGACCCCGCTTACATCTCAAAAGCCTTGTCCGCCACATAAGTCTGCATCGGCGAGATAGCATTGCTGAAAAGATTGGTCGGCGAGTGGTAGCGCAGGTAGGTCACCACCTCGGGCTTGGCGGCAGCGAAGCCTCCATTGGCCGCAAAAGTCTTGCTGAACGAACCCAGCACCACATCTGGCAGACGCCCCGGCACCGCATCCAGCAACCCTCTCCCTTGTGCCCCCATGCTGCCGAGGTCGTGCGCCACATCAAGTATGGAGATCGCCTCGTATCTCTCGCAAAGATCCAACATCGCCGCCAGATCCGGCGAGTCGCTGTCCATCGAATACAGACTCTCGATCAACACGAAAATCCCCCGCTCCGCTCTCTCCGCCCGCGCCGCAGAGATCAACCCCTCTAGATGCTCAACATCATTGTGGCGGAACTTCTTCACCTCCCCTCCGCACGACCTCGCGCCTTCCTGGATGCAGTTGTGTGAAAGCGCATCCATCAGCACCAGATCGTCCACCCGGATCAAAGCCACCGGCACCCCGTAACCCGCCGCCCAACCGGTTGGATACACCACCGCCTCCTCCGCGCCGATCACCGCAGCGATCCGCGCCTCCAGACAGCGGAGAGCCTTCGTAGCCCCACAAAACGCAGGAGAACCCGCGCTGTGAACCCCAAAATCCCGCGCCCCTCGCGCCGCCGCCTCCACCATCCGCCCATCCTGCGCCAAACCCAAATAATCCTGCGACTGAAGTTCAGAAACGGGCGGACATCATCATCCAACATCAATTCGTTCCCTACACTGGATACGGAGACGCGTTGGTAAGGCCAGACAAAATTGCACCTGCGCCCGCTTACCCACGCATCATAACCACGTGTTCTCTGGCCGAGCATCGTGCCCGTTTGCCGGACATAATGAAGCAAACTGCCATTGAGATGGTCGTAGTTCATTTTTATTCTATTTATTTATAATAACAATGAAAAGAAAATATACGTATATTGTATCGTAGGATACCATAAAATATACATCCAGATGTCCGTGGGTCGTAATCTGACTCTTATTGCTAGGGCTGTTATTCCGCCACTTAATCCGCTACAGTGACGACTTTGAATTCTAGATCGCCCCCTACGCCTACGGCATCGCTATCATCGCTGCGTTTACTATCTACACGGAATCTAAGCGTTTTCCAGAAGCTGGAATCAAGCTCCGGCCTACTGAACGAATTGTATCCGTGATTTCTGCCTACGGTGCCCCCGGTCATACTGCACTCCAGTCCGCCTTTTGCAGATCCTGAAAGAATCCGTTGTCCTTGTTGAGCCTCGTAAACAAGGAATTCTCGCGTGCTGCCAAATCTAGTATGATCCCCGCCATGTTCTTCGCAGTGAAAAGTTACCTTCAAGACCACTTTGCGTTCGCCTTGCAAAACTAGCGCCGAGGAGCAGCGCACAGGGACGCGATCATTACTGTTGGTATTCATATCCCGATCCCCTCCAAGATGCTTCCATCCACCGAATGCATCTATGGACTTTGTAATCGCTGTATCAATTTGCTCAGGTTCTGGTGTAATTTTTTCCAATGAATAGGTAACTGACGGTCTCCCGTCTATTTCCACAACCACCCCCAAGGCCTCCATACCTTCCCTATTCACTATTTCAGAAAGACCACCGAAACGCTTCAATAGTGCGCCCGGCTTCAATGTCCCAACTTCCGAGAAATGCCCTCCAACGATATTCATCGATGTAATTTTCACGTCTTTCACTTCATCATCTTTTGGATTATACCTTATATTCAAAATAAAGCTCTGTGCGGGATCACCGACGGCACTAATGCTAATACCTGCTTGATCTACACAGTTTTTCCATGCCCTGACAATTTTCTCATTAACCAGTTTGAGTCTAAAATCAGTATATTCTGATGATTTCCACGCGAAGTTTTCTTCCAGCTTAATATACTCTTTAAGCGCTTTATTTCCCTCGTCTTTGTTATCCCACAATAAACTCAGATCCAAAATTTTAAGAAGCCCCAAACTAATATTCCCTTCGTTTTTCTTAAGATATTCTTCCCGTTGTTCTCGATTCATGGTAAGAACCTTTGATATATCGGCCTGAAGTTGGCTTTCATTATTGTAGCGAAATTCGTCATGAATCCCTTGCCACAAAATAGCATCGCAGTTTTGCGAATGCGCGCTAGAACAAGTTAGAAACACGCATGACAGTAGCATCAGTTTATTATTACTCATTTTTTGTGTTTTTTTCATTTTCCATTTTCATCAAAACTCTCCCATTCGAAATGCTTTCCTGCTTTGAAATGCTTCCGTTGATGGCATTTTTAGATTCTTCGCGAGTCCTACCATTGAGAATAATTTGATGACCAGATAAGTGAGGTCGAATTCCCATTTTCCCAAGCCGTGCCAAGCCCGCCGCGTGCGGCGAGTTCCTGGAGTTGCGCGGCGAAGACGCCTTTGGCTTTTTCAACGATTTCTAGGACGGGGTTTATGTTGGTGTTCATCTAGTTGGTGGGATTACGATGGATATGGCTGCAAACAATCCGCTGCCACGGGAAAATGGAGGGGTCTTCCGCAAGTGAGCGAAAGCTTCCGTGAACTGCAAACTGGCAAAGTCCCTGACGGGGATCCGGTTGCCCGCCTCAAATGGAAACTGAGCGCGGGTGATGACAAGAAAAGACCCGTGAGTCCCGAACCGTCGCGGCAGTCTCCTTGGCTGGACCCATCAAGGCTGCAGGGGCAACCAAAGTAAATCCTAAGATGCCCCCGCGAACTAACAGCCGCGATCAAGCGGCAAGCGGCAAGCGAGGGGCGCTGTTGCTCTAACACACCCAAACTTCAATCTTTTCGGTTGACGTGGTCAAGTCGAATACGTGCACCAAAGATATGAGCGTCAATCATACCGGAGCTACAGCACGAGCAATCTATTAGCACGTCCGCTGCGCCACGATGCTGATAGGGTGCAGGAATTCCAGATGCTTCCAGTAGATCGGCAGCACACCCCACAGCCCGAAAGCCAGGATTCCCGCCAAAATACCCCGCGCATGTCCCGTCACCCCCGTCTTCAAAATGCATCCCGCCCCGCAAGCAACTCGCACATTCTGTCCCCTAGTGGGGCGATCCGGCCATGGCCCGGGTCGAAATTGTTTCACTCACCCGATGCCTCGCTTTTCAGAGACTGTTGGCGACGGCGGAGGCAGGCATGACCTTGGAGCCTTCAGGTTGGACGGTGGTGAGAGCGAGGGCTTGCTTGCCGGTGCCTAGTAGGAGGCCTCCGTCGTGAGGACGTAGCTCGCCCGGTTGGAGATGCTGATCTACTATGGATGCTGGAGGAAAAATTTTGAGACGTTTGGTTTTTCCTTTGACGGCGACTTCGATGAAAGTGCCAGGCCAGGGGTGGTAGGCGCGGATGCGACGCTCCAGGGCGGCGGCGCTTTGGGTGAGGTCGAGCCTGCCGTGGTCACGGAGAAGTTTTGGGGAATGGGAGACTTCTGCTGGGTTTTGTGGGGTGCCGTGGGTGGAGTTATGGATCAGGAGATCCAGCGCTTCTGTCAGGGCGGCGGGTCCGAGATCAGCCAGCCGGTCGTGAAGCTCGCCGGCGGATTCCCGAGGGGCTATGGCAATCTTCTTTACTGAAATGATGTCGCCGGCATCAAGTTCCCGAATGACGTGCATGATGGTAATGCCGGTTTCAGGATCGCCGTTGTCGATGGCGGACTGGATGCAGGAGGCGCCTCGATACTTTGGGAGGAGGGAGGCGTGGAGGTTGATGATTGCCTTGGTGGCGGCTTGGCGGACGTTTTTGCCGATGATCTGGCCGTAAGCCATGACAACGATGAAATCGGGTGCGAGTGCGGTGAGGTCTTCGTCGACTTCTCCGATCTTCTCCGGTTGCCAGACTGGGATCTCGCGTTCGATCGCGAGGACTTTGATCGCGGGTGGTATGGCGTTGCTTTGGCTCCGGCCGACTGGCTTGTCTGGCTGGGTGATGAGCAGGTCTGGCTTCGGGCCGTGCTCGATGAGGTGCCTAAAGGTGGGGATAGCGATGTCGCCCGTGGCGATGAAGACAAGTTTCAAGATGCCGCAGAACGTAGCGGCTGGCGGCGGAAAGGGGAAGGTTTTCGTAATGTCCATCCGGCACCGGAGCCCACTTGGGTGGAGCAGGATTGTCGCTGCGGATCACGGGGCGAGCCCCGTTCACGGGAAATTTTCGATGCAAGCGGACCTATCGCATACCCCTATAGTGTTTTCGCCGAAACTCGTGTTGCAAAAAGCCAGTACGCCCTGAGTTTCCATTCGCAGATGTGAAAATCATGTCTCGAGAAATCAAACCAAATTATACTATGAAAAAATTAATCACCACCTTCAGCATTGCTACCCTCGCAGTTGCTGGCCTCTCCTCAGTCCAAGCTGTGGAGGACATGAAGAATCCGGAAATGTCCAAGGAAGCGATGTCCGACGCGGACACTTCCAAACAGACTATTGTCGAAGTTGCATCCGGCATGAACAACTTCACCACCCTGGTCGCGGCGGTGAAAGCGGCGGATTTGGCGGAGACGCTTTCGGGCGAAGGTCCATTCACCGTATTTGCTCCGACAAACGAAGCCTTCGAAAAGCTCCCCGAGGGGACTGTTGAGGAGCTTCTCAAGCCGGAGAACAAAGAGAAACTTCAGAAAATCCTCAAATTCCACGTCGTGCCCGGGAAGATCATGGCAGCTGATGTGAAAACGATGGCCGCTGACACAGCCGCTGACGACAAGGTCGGCGTGGTGGTCAAGGACGGCGTCGTCACTTACGGAGGCGCAAAGGTCATCAAAACTGACGTCGTCGCCTCCAACGGAGTGATTCACTGGATCGATGCCGTCGCTATGCCGGAAATGTAAGCGTCTCCAACCTCAAGGGATCTTGGGGTTTGAAACGGTCGCCTGCGGGCGGCCGTTTTTTTTGCGAGGGTGGGGGAGAAAAGGGCGGTGACCGAAAATCGCTGCTACGCTTCGAGGAGGGACGCGGCCATGGCTCGAGCTTGTTCGCCGCCCCCTCCGAGCATGCGGACGAGCTCTTTGATCCGGGCTTCTCCCTCAACGGGATAAAGCTTGGAGCGGGTGCGACCGGAGATCACTTCTTTTTCTACAACAAAATGATGGGCGGCGGTTGCGGCGACCTGCGGAAAGTGGGTGATGGCGATGACTTGGTGGAGTCGGCCCAGAAGCTCCATTTTTCTGCCAACGGCGCGTGCGATTTCTCCCCCGACATTCGCATCGATTTCGTCAAAGACCATCAGCGGAGTCGCGTCCTGCTCGGCGAGAGAGGATTTGACGGCAAGCATGACCCGCGATATTTCCCCGGAGGAAGCAATCTGGCGCAGGGGCATGAGTGGCTCGCCGGGATTGGGCCCGAAGAGGAAATTCGAGGTTTCGAAGCCGTGGGGGGTGGGCTCCTTTTGGCTGGTTAGATCGATTTCGAAGGAGGATTGCTTGAAGCCGAGTTCTTTGAGCTGCGAGGAAATGTCCTTTGCGAGCTTCGGCGCGGCCTTGCTGCGGTGGGCGGAAAGTTTCCTGCCCTGCTCATCGAGCTCCTTGCGGGATTGGGCCAGAGCTGCGGTGAGTGATTCGATCTTCTCGCTGCGGTTCTCGATGTTGTCCAAGCGCTCGCTGAGGCTGGTCTGGCGGCTAAGGACATCATCAAGGGTGGGTCCGTGTTTCCTCTTCAAAGATTCGATCAGGTTGACGCGTTCTTCGAGTGCTGCGGCCCCTGCTGGGTCTGTATCGAGGTCTTCGACGTAGTCTGTTAAAGTGGCTTCGAGATCTTGAAGCTCGATGGACGCGGTTTCCAGAGCGGTGAGTTTCTCGGCGATCGAGGGATCGTATTTTTCCAAATCGCGGGACAGGCGTTGGAGCTCGGAAACACGGCTGAGAATGCCATCTTCGGAGCTGAGAGCGGAGAGCGCTTGGGCGGAGAGTTCAACCAAGCGGGTGGAATTCGATGCACGGTGCCAACGGTCCTGAAGATCCGAATCATCGTCGGGGGTGAGCTGAGCTGCTTGGATTTCCTCAAGCTGATACCTGAGGATTTCGAGTTCTTGCTCGGATGCGTTCTCCGCGTTCCGGATCTCCTCCAGCTCTTGGAACTGCTCACGCCAAGTGCGGTAGGACGAGCGGTAGGTGGAGAGCATACGATCGCTGCCGGCGAAGGCATCGAGCATGGCGAGCTGGCGCTCGGTGGAGAGCAGCGACTGGTGGTCGTGCGGGCCGTGGAGGTCGACGAGGCGCTCTCCAACCCGTTTCAGGAGGGCGAGGGTGACGGGGGAGTCGTTGACGAACTGCCGGTTCGCGGTGGTGCCGATGGAACGGCGGATGATGATCTGGGTGTCTTCGCAGGGCTCAAGCCCACCTTCTTCCAAAATTGCATTGATCTCAGCGGGGTCCTTCAGATCGAATGCTGCCTCAATCGTGCAGATGTCCTCGCCGGTGCGGATGAGGCCCTTGTCGGCGCGCTCGCCGAGTATCATTTTCAGGGCTCCGACGATGACGGATTTGCCCGCTCCTGTCTCGCCGGTGACGCTGATGAGGCCTGAGCCCAGTTCCCATGCGAGTTCGTCAACGAGGGCGAGGTTGCGGATTTTCAGGAGGGTGAGCATGGGCGGGTACGGGCGCAAGTATGCAGGGCTCCGCGTCGGAATCAATGGCGACGTGGTCCGGAATTTCCGCTCGAAGCGGCATCAAATGTGCCGGATAAAGCGGGTGATGCGGCAGCGTGCCGTCCGCAGTGGTTAGAAGCCGCTGGGAGACGACCCCGCCTCCTGCATCTATTACAATCGCATGAACCGCCTGCCGTAGCGGCCCGGCGGCAGTTTTTACTGCTTGGCCGCAGTGGGACGGCGGCCAACCGCGAAACGGTATTTGGCGATTGCGTCCACCATTCCGGCAGCCATGGCGGCTTGGAAGGCCTCGTTGCCGATCAGGCGGGCTTCGTAGGGATGGCTCATGAAGCCGCCTTCAAAAAGGACGGCAGGGTGGCGGACGCCGGAGAGAACGCTGAAGCGGGCGCGCTTGATGCCGCGGTCGAGCGTGTTGTCCCCGAGGCGACGGAGGACCGAACCATGAAGGGCGGTGGCAAGGGCGATGTTCGCGGAATCATGCTCGTTGCCGGTTTTTGCTTGGGCGTCGCTGGCGATCAGACCTCGACCGTAGTGGGAGACCCCGGGGGGTGAAAGCGTGAAGGTCTCGATTCCCCGGGCATGGCGGCCGCCGGAGTTGAAATGCATGCTAACGAAAATGGCGTTCTCTTTGACCGCGTTCGCAACATTCACTCGCTCCTGAAGGGACAGGTAGCGATCGGAATCCCGCACCATAACAACCTTGAATCCTTTGGACTCTAGAAGGCCTTTCACGCGTTGCATCATCTGCAAGGTGTAGGTGGACTCGGTTCCGTAGGGGTTGGTGGCTCCCGGGTCCTTGCCGCCATGGCCGGCATCGAGAATGACTGTGCGGAAATCTCCCGCATTGCGTATGAAATTTGGGCGCAGGACAGGGTCGATCAGCTTGGCGAGATCGATTCTCGAGACGTAGACGCCGTTTCCTGAAGTAGCCACGGCGTGAGAAAAAACGAACTTCACGTTGTTCATCAGGCACTCATTGGCCCCGACCTTCAGCCGCATTTCCACCTTCTTATTCTCAAGAGCCACGTCGCTTCCAGTCCGGATGAGCTTGGAAAAGCTGTAGAATTTCTTGATACTTTCCACCGAGACGTAATCACGGCCCTCTATTTTGACCGTCTCCCAACCGGCGGCTTGTCCATCCTGCGCGACGGCGTGCGGGAGCGTTAGTGAGAGGGCCAGCAGGAAAGCGACCAACAGATGAACGGAGAAATTGGATGGTTTTTGGTCTCGCAAAGGCATATCAAGCTTTCTTAGAGGGCTAAGAGATACAGGGAAAGCGACCTGGTGACAAATTCCTTTTTCGAAAGTTGATGCGCCTGTGGCCATGAGGACGATGAGGAAAAAAACTTCAAAGATTCTCTTGCAAAGCCCCGTTGCGCAACCTATCTCATGCGCCCACCCAACCCGAAAAGCTCGGATGGCGGAATTGGTAGACGCGCTAGACTAAGGATCTAGTAGGGAAACCTGTGGAGGTTCGAGTCCTCTTTCGAGCACTTTTCGTTGATGGTGAGTGGGTTAGGGAGTCTGAAAAGACTCCCTTTTTTCGTGCTCTAAAGGAGGTGCACGACGAGGTTCCGGCAGTTTTCCGGCAGTTTTCAACTTCACCCCTCGCATGGAAGGCAGTCGAGGGCATCCGATTGCTTCCGTAATCATTTCCCCAGAGGTGCGCCTTGCCGAAAGCCACGAGATCATCGGAGAAGTGCGTTCAAGTCTGATCGCCGGAAGCGATACACTCCTCCGGGTGTTCGCTTGGGTTTCAACTTTCCCTTCTTCACCCAGCGATGCAGGGTGGCGATGGAGATTCCAAGATGGCGGCACGCATCGTAGGAATTGATCCATGGTTCCTCTGGATTTGCGGCTGACGCATTCAGGGGACGGTTTGGTGAGGTGTCTGCTGATTCCATT
>JBGTDO010000091.1:0-55566 GCA_041748235.1 Akkermansiaceae bacterium
GTTCAAAGCGCTCTCCAATCCCAAGGAGAACCTCCGCGACCACATGACCGACCTCGAACTCATTTTCACCATGCTCGGAGAGGCATCCACATCCGAGATCGCCAAGAAACGCAATGCCGTGGGATTTCCCGAAAACAAAAAAGCCGCGAAAGACGGCGGCTCCGTCGCAGGCAAAGCCCGCAAAGACACCTCGAAAAGCAAAGCGGCAAGCGCATTTCCGCACCAGAGAATTTCAAGGAACTACCCGAATCCCGAAATCAAATCCCCAGAAGCTAAACACGCAAAACACTCATGCCGCGATGGGCGCCAAGCAAGCGCGCGAAAGTTGCAAGATCGATGCCGAAGGTCGCGGCTATTTGGAACACGCCATCGAGCAGAAGAACTTCTCCGCCCGCGCCCATGACCGCATTCTCAAGTGGCACGACCCCTCGCGGGTCTGGCTGGCAAACAAGACATTACTGGCAATGAAATCCTTGAAGCGATTCAGTTCCGTTCGCTTGACAGGCGGTTATGAGTAGAAAAAATCGGGATTACCGGAGGCCCGCTTCGTTGCCGGCGCTACCGCCTACCGGATGAATGGAGGATGAGAGTGCTGGAGAATTCAGAAAACGGGAACGTGAAAACTGGTCACAAGATTCTCATCGTCCTATCACCTGCGAAGCTACTGATGCGTTTCCCCATGCGCTGCCTCGTTGTTGAAGACAACCAATCGCTTTTGACCAACCTCGTCGAATACCTGTCCGAGGAGCGTTCCGTCGTCGATGGTTTTCAGATGAAATCTGACGAAGATGGGAGGGATTTTACTCAAAACCTTTCACAGACATCGAGTCAAAGGCCTCTTCCGGGGGCACGGCAACTTGCCTCTCAGAGAACGCCCAGATCTTGCTGAGCAAGAAATTCAGAACAGCTACCGCTACCAGCACAAACGGAAGGGAAATTCGCGTGGGGATGTCCGTCCATTTCAACAGCCCCCAAAGCAAGCCTTCGTTCACTACAAATCCTAAAATTGCGACGATTGAGAAACGTCTCAACGCCCGGGGAAAATTCACCGGCGTTTCCGCGAAGCTCCATCGGAAATGCCCCAAGAAGCTCACTTGAAACGCGATCACGAAGGCAACGACATTGGCAACGAGCGGTAAGGCTCCGAATCGGATCGCGGCCATCGCGACACCGTAATGCACTATGCTGGCCAACACTCCGACAATTCCAAACCGGACAAGCTGCACGAAGAGAACTTTCATTGATGCGAAATCGTCCATGTAGCTGAACTCCTCGGATACGATGTGCCCCGGCCTGGCTTTCACTTCGGCAAACACACGGCTCATGTATTCGCCGAGAACACCGATGGAGAGCAGTTGAATTCCTCCAAGAAAAGTAATCGCTACGGCAATGGTGGCCCATCCGGCTACCTCCGAGCCGAACATCATTGTCCTGACCGCAACTAGAATTGCGTAACATATCGACAGCACGGAAACGACGGATCCGATGGCAGTCCACATCCGTAGCGGCCAATCCGAAAACGAGGTGAGTCCCGTCAAGGCGAGATTGAAAAGACGCCTGAAATTGAACTTGGACGTTCCGCTGTGACGAGAGTGGATCTCAACGGGAACCGCCAGGGATTTAAACCCCACCCAACTGTAGAGGCCTTTCATGAAGCGATTGTGCTCGGGCAGGGAAATCAACGCATCGACCACCTTTCTGTCCATAAGTCTGAAGTCACGCGAGTGTGCCGGAATGCTCACGGAGGTGGTCCGGTCGAGTATCCAATAAAAAAGGTTCGAACCCTTCCGTTTCAGGAACGATTCATCATCCCTGTTGGCACGAACGCCATACACCATTTCATAACCCTGGTCCCAATGGTCAAGGAACGTCCGGAGGTAGGAAATGGGTTCCTGCAAGTCCGCGTCGATCACAATGGCCGCCTGCCCGCGGGCTGCTTTCAGTCCGGCGGTGATCGCGTTTTCCTTTCCGAAATTCCTGGAGAGGCACACCACGCGGACTGGAAATTCATCTATCAGTTGTTTCGCAGCACACACGGTGCTATCCGTGCTGCCATCATCCACGACGATCAGCTCAAAGTTTCTCCTGAGTTTTACCATTTCCTCGGAGACCGCCCGGATGGCCACCTCGATATTCCCCTCCTCATTATACGCGGGGATCACGCATGAAATCTGGGGACAGGAGTTCCGAAACTGTTTGATCAAAAATGCTTCGGATGATCCGAAAAGGTTGATCGGAGTGCTGAGCGGAATTTCTTCCGCCTTATGTCTGTTTAGCAAATGCAGAGGTTGGCTACGGTTCATTGCTATGGGTGGTGATGGGGTTCGCTCCCAGTGATTTTTCGTAGTAGAGTTCGTCTTTTCCAAACGGTCCGACGTAGTCGAAATGATCCATGATTCCCGGCTGCATTCCTGGCGCTCCACCCTTCCTTATAATGAGGAAATCTCTTTTTGTATTTTCCGTCAGATCCATCAGGCCGCGTTCGTCTTCGATGATCTTGGATTTGCCTTCTGTGTAGAACTCGGCGGAATAGTACCGCTTCTTCCAGTAATTCACCGTTCCCGAATCCTTATCCCGCAAGCGGTTGGTTTCCTCGATTACGTACATCTGCGATTTTTTCGGCGCATCCGGTCCGCGCTGGATAAAAAGCACATATGCTGCGGCGAAAATCATAAGTGCAACGCATGCGGTCCCCGTGAAAAAACGACTGACTCCGGGAGTTGGAAATTCACGTTCCTTGGCGGCGAACTTCCACAAATCGACCGAGAGGAAACACACGGCAGGAACGCCGGTGAAAATGTAGGTCGGAATGATATTCGTCGCCATCGTGAAAAAAATCATCGGCGAAAGCGCCCAGCAAAGGAGATACGAAGACCAGCCATCATCCTCCCCTTTCATTCCTGAAAAAATGGCTTTGAAGCTCAATAGCGGAGCCAGGAAAAAGAAAGACCAAGGCAACATGGCAAGCACCCAGAAGATCCAAATCATCCCCTTCGGCTGGGCATGGCCGCTTCCATACAGATCACCCTTCCATCCGCTGTTGATGAAGCGCTCGAAGTGCTCTCCGACAATGAAATAGCGGAGAAACCCGGGCGTCTTCAGCTCCGCCATCACGTACCACGGCACGAAGATCACACAGGCCAGCAGCCCGCCCGTTATCCACGGAAGCCGCTGCCAGGTATCAACCCAGCGGTTCTGAAACAGCACCCACATGAAAATAGGCAGGGCTGTTAGAACGACTGCGATAGGCCCCTTGGCAAGCATACCGATCGCAAGCCCCACGAAGAAAAGAAAGCCCCAGAGCTTCGCGCCGGGCGCTCTTCGGATCGCGGAATAGAATCCGGCCATGCTGAGGCTTGTCCCCGCCACCATGACCATGTCCGTCATCACCGTGGCCATCGCAAGGTAGAACAATCCGCCACTCGCCAGGATCGTGGTGCCGACGAGCGCGTAGTCCGGACCTTTGATTCCGCGTGCCCAGCGGTAGAGCATGACGACCATCGCCACGGCGGTCAGGAAAATGAAAATTCGTCCTCCGAAATGATTTACGCCGAAGATTTTCATCCCGGCAGCGGATACCCATGTATGCAGGGGAGGTTTGCCCCAGAAAGGAACTCCGTATGCAAACTGGGGAGTCACCCAATCGCCGGTCTCCACCATCTTCCGGGCGATCTCCACATACCGCGCTTCGGTCGTATCGGTATAAGGCAAATGAAACATCATCGCGATGCGCAGCACTGCCAATGCGGCGATCATCCTCCAGAGAAACTTCTTCTGCTTGGATCCTAGCCACCTGTTAGGTGAAATTCTGTGAGTATCGTCGGTCATTTCTTACGGAAATTTGCGGAGATGACGCGGGTTGATTGATACGTTCAAACACACGGCATCGCTGAGTTGCAGCGGACGCCACCTGCAGCCGTATGAAAGGAGGATGAGAGTGCGAAAGATTTTCAGAAAACATGACCTGAAGACCTGCTGTGAATTCTCATCGTCCTATCATGTAGGAAGATGTTGATTGGTGCTCCCCATGCGCTGCCTTGTTGTCGAAGACTACCAACCGCTCCTGACCAACCTCGTCGAGTATCTGTCCGAGGAGGGTTACGTCGTCGATGGCAGCGCCACCGGCGACGAGGGGCTTTGGTATGCGCGCAACCACTCCTACGATGTGATCGTCCTGGACATCATGCTCCCCGAGGTGGACGGACTGACCATCCTGAAGAAACTCCGGAGCCTGCAGGACAAGACCCCGGTTCTGGTGGTCAGTGCGCGGGACGCCGTCGCGGACAGGATAGTGTGCCTTGACGCCGGAGCCGATGACTATCTGGTCAAGCCTTTCGATCTCGATGAGCTGGGAGCGAGGGCAAGGGTTCTTGTAAGGCGCAGATACAACAACGAGTCATCGTCTCTGAAAATCGCTGACCTTGAAATCGATGTCTCACGCAAAATGGTCGCTCGCGGGGGGCTTGCCATCAAACTTTCAGCGAGGGAATACGCGATCCTTGAGTATCTCGCCCACCGCACCGGTCAATCCGTTTCGCGCACGGAAATCTGGGATCATGTTTACGAGGACGAGTCCGGAGGCAGCAGCAATGCCGTCGATGTCTATATCGGCTACATTCGGAAAAAGCTCAATGCCGGTGAGAAAACCGATCTGATCCATACCCGGAGGGGCTTCGGCTACACCCTTTCGGCAAAGGCACCATGAAACGCCCTTCCATCAGCAACCGACTTTTCCTTGGCACCGGCCTTCTGGTGACAGTCGTCTTGTTTTTTTCCGACATCGTGGTCTATCGCACCACCTCCAAGGGACTGCTCGATGAAGTCCGCCATCAGCTTCTGGAAAATTCATCCCTACTCGCGAAATCCACTGAGATGGAATCGACAGGCGTCGTCTATGAATGGGCGGACGCTCTGGAAAGTGAACATTCCACACCGGTTTCGGGGCTTTTCCAGCTCTGGGATGTGAATAGCGGAAGGACGAAACGTTCACCGGATCTCGGAGATTCCTCACTTGTGCGCTTTCACGGAAAGCTCGATGTGCCGGAATTTCGGAAAATCGCCCTTCCCGACGGATCACCGGCGCTTGCAGTCGGCCTCTTGCATCTACCCTTTCTTGATCATGAGTCCAGAAAGGAAATGGAGAGTCTGGAAAGGGTTTTGGAGCCAATCCGCTTCCCCCAGGTTCTCGTGATGGCGCGTGAAATGTCATCCGTCAAAAAGCAGCTAGCGAGACTGCGCGGAAATCTCCTCCGCACAGGTCTTGCCACTCTGGTGACAATCTGGCTTTCGATCTATTTCATTACCCGCCTGACTTTGCGGCCTATCCTCGGTTTTACCGAGCGGCTGCACAATCGGTCTCTGGAGGACCGGGGTGCAATCCCCGAGATTCCATCCAATCTCCCCACCGAACTCACCGGCCTAGCCACCGCATTCAACAACACTCTGGAAAAAGTGGAAATGGCTCGCTCGAGGGAAAGCGAATTCGCACTTCACGCTGCCCATGAACTACGGACACCCATAGCCGGCCTGCATGCCATTTTACAACAGTCCCTACACCGCCCGAGGGAACCGGAGGACATGAAACGCCGGGTCACGCAAGCCATCGAAATCACATCCGGCATGAGGACTGTCATCGACGGACTGATGAAACTCGCACGCCTGCGCGGAACCATCGAGGCTCCGGTCAGTGAGAATTTCGATGCTGCTGAAATGACACGTCTCATCGCGCAACGTTGCGCTGCGCGGCACCCGGATCGTGAGTGGCGGATGATGACAGCCGACCCATCCGCCCATCTGACCAGCGATCCCGTGCTGGTCGAGCTTCTGTTTGGCAATCTCTTGGAAAACGCGTTCACCCACAGCACTTCAGGAACCATCCGGATTGAAATCGATTCCGGGTCGAAGAACTTCCACCTGCGAATTACCAACGACAGGGGGAATCTGGATCCCACTGATGCAGCGAAACTTTTCGAACCCTTTCAACGGGGAGCTTCCAGCCGAATCCCGGAGGAAGGTCATGCGGGGCTCGGGCTGGCACTTTGCAGGGACATCGCACGTCTTCTCGGCGGGCAGCTTGAAATGCGCTTCGAGGACGATTCCACCATCACCTTGTCCTTTGTCCTTCCGGCTCAACTCTTGAATAACTGATGAATTTTCTCGAAAAACTCAAGAGCCGCGCACGCCTCCTCAAAGCAGAGCTGCATGCACTCTGGCTCGCCCATCGCGATCCGCGAACTCCTGCGGCGGCGCGTTGGCTGATTCTCTGTGTGGTCGTTTACGCACTTAGTCCCATCGATCTCATTCCGGATGTCATTCCTGTCATCGGATACCTTGACGATCTCATTCTGCTGCCTCTCGGCATAGCACTCGCTTTGCGGATGATCCCACCGGAAGTCATGGCCGAATGCCGCGAACGCGCCCGGCTGGAGCCTTTTCAATTTCCTGAAAAATGGAAAACCACGGCTGTGATCGTCGTGATTCTAATATGGGCATTGACCATAGCAGGGATCATCTGGAGCGTTCGACACTAAAAATTTCCGATCATGAATCACATTGTAAAATATTTAATTCATCCCGTTGGAATCGCTTTTATCCTGATCATAGCTGGCGCTGGGTTTTGGCATTGGTGCATCCGTCACGAAGCGGCAATACGTCGCCGATGGCACACGATTTTGGGCCACCCCTGGATTCAGTCTCTGCGGGAGCGATTCGCACCACAGCTCGTATTTCTGAAGAACCGCCTGACACCCGGCGGCTACCTAGGTTTGCATCTCACGGTAGGGAGTCTTGTGATTATTCTCGCCTGCTGGTGGTTCGGAGGGATCGCCGAAGATCTTCTCGACAAAGATCCACTCATTCAGATCGACCAGAAGCTCTCCGAATGGCTGCATGACAGCGCAACCCCAGGCCTAACATCCGCTGCCATGTGGCTAACATTTTTAGGTTCTTCCGAATTCCTTACGCCCGCCTCGCTGGTCATCGCCGCATGGCTCGGTTGGCGAAAATCATGGCACAGGTTGCTCACGTGGACGCTCGTCATGGGCGGCGGCATCCTTCTGAACCTCGCACTCAAAGCTCTGTTCCACCGTCCCCGCCCGGTTTTTGAAAATCCATTTGTCACTCTGTCGGACTACAGTTTCCCAAGCGGCCACACCATGGGAGCCACGCTCTTTTATGGGACGTTGGCTTTGTTTGTCATACTCCATGTCCGGCGCTGGCGTTGGCGGGTTCTAGCTCCGCTCGTCGCATTTCTGATGATCTTGCTGGTCGCCATGACAAGAATTTATCTCGGTGCCCATTTCCTGAGCGACGTCTTGGCTGCAATGGCTGCCGGTGCCGCTTGGGTGTCCGTTTGCGCGACAGCCATGGAAACGATCCGGGTCGCGAAGGGGCAGAAATCCTCCATTCGGAAGTAGGACTTTCCCCCTCCGTATCTCGAAATCCAATAACCTGACACTTATCATCTTCCTTTCATTTTCAAACTCCAATGATGGAGACAACGACCGCTCAGCTTAAAATGAAAACTCCCGAATTTCCCAAAACAATGTCATCGCCCCTTGGGGAGAAACACGAGCGATTCTCTAGCTCTCACTTGTTGGAAGGAAATCTCGTGGTTCTCCTCTTTTTCGCGAGCTGCCAATCTGATCCGGGGACTTCGATGCATCATCCCAGTATGATCGTCCGTCAGCAGGTTTCCGAAACGCAGGCCCAACCGGGCCCCGGCCCGCTCTCCTTCGAAAATGCGGCTTTGCTCGCACTGCGTAACAATCCCGGTCTGGCATCGTTCGATCCCGCGATGCGGGCTGCGGACGGACGCATCCTCCAGTCTTCCCTCGCTCCAAACCCGACTCTCGACACCACGGTCGAAAACGCCCTCGGAAGCGGTGCCTACCGGGGCTTCAGCGCGGCGGAATCTTCCGTCGCCATAAGCCAGCTTATTGAGCGGGGTGGGAAACGCGAAGCACGCCGTGGAGTCCGGATCGCTGAAAAAGACCTTGTCCGCGCTGATTACCAGATCAGGCGGCAGGAAATCTTCACCGAAGTCGCCCAAGCTTACGCCCAAGCGCTTGCCGCCCAAGAAAAGATCGATCTCTACAGCGAATTCGTCACCCTCAACGAATCGTTCCTGCCTGAAATCGAGAAACGCATCGAGGCGGGGAAAGGCACTAGCGTCGAGCGCAGCCGGGCGAAAACCGCCGTCACCACCGCCCGTCTGGCACGCATGCAGGCGGAGCGTGAGTTCAAAACCGCGAGGCTGCGACTCGCCGCCACTTGGGGAAGCGTGACACCTGGATTCCACCGCGTGGCTGGCAAGCTAGGTGATCTCCCGAAGCGGATGGATCAGGATTCCTTGGAAAGACGGCTCTATTCCCACCCCTCATACCGGAAGGAGGAAGGGAACGTGGTGAAGTCGTCGGCGGAACACCGGCTGGCGATCGCCAACGGCAAGCAGGACATCACGATCCAGGGCGGCCCGAAGTATTTTAGCGAGGGTCGCGGCGAGGCTGCACTCGTCATAGGCTTCTCCATTCCCCTTCCATTCAACGACAAGAACCAGGGTGAAATCGCCGCCACGGAAGCAGAAATCGAAGTGGCGGAAAGGGAAAAGGAAGCAGCCTTCGCTGTTCTAAAAGCCGAACTGAACACAGCCTTCCAAACGCTTTCGTCAGCCCGCACCGAGGCGGAAACCATCCAGGACGAACTTCTCCCGGGTGCCCAGGAAGCCTTCGACGGAGTCCAGGAGGGATACTCAAAAGGCCGTTTCGGATACCTCGATCTGATCGATGCCCGCCGCAGCCTGACGGAAGCCAAAGTCCAGCTCCTCGATGCGAAGGCTGCCTACCAGGAAGCCGCTGCCGAAATCTCCGGACTCACCTCACCACTGCCGTAAGCGGGTAGTCATTCATCCACTTCCCTGAAATCCCATGAAAACAGTTCTCAGAATACTCAACATCGTAGCCCTACTTGCGATCGCCTTCCTTGTCGGAAAATCGATTCTTAACTCGAAGAAGGCGGACAGCTCTTCCAGCGAAGACGCGGCTCTCTCCGAAGAAAGTGCCAACGAAGCGAAGATCCCCGACTTTGTTGAGGTCAGCCCTAAAAAGCTCGAACTGTCCGGAATCGAGTCCGCCACGGCCGGTCCGGCGACTCTCCACCTTTCCCGCACCCTCTTCGGCCAGTTCCGCGCCAACGAGGAGAAAGTCGCACACATCGCCCCACGCTTCGCGGGAATCATCCAAGACGTTGGCAAGCGTCTCGGTGATCCGGTGGAAAAAAACGAAACTGTCGTTACCATCGAGTCGAACGAAAGCCTCGAAGACTACGACGTGAAATCCCTTATTTCCGGCACCATCATCTTCCGCAATGCCAATCGCGGGGAAGCCGTCACCGAAGGCCAGCGCCTGATGACCGTGGCAGATCTGACGACTCTCTGGGTCGATCTGAACGCCTACCCCCAGGACTATGGCATCCTCAAGCTCGGACAGCCGGTATCGATTACCTCCGCCGCGTTGGATGAGCCGATAGAAACAAAGATCGACTACATTTCCCCGTTCGGCACCGAGGGGACACAGACCATGCTCGCCCGCGTCACTGTGCCGAACCTCACTTCCCATCTCCGTCCCGGACTTTTCGCGGAAGGAAAAGTGCTGATTGCAAATGAAGACATTCCGCTCTCGGTGGAAAATTCCGCGATTCAGAAATGGGAGGACAACGATGTTGTCTTCGTCCGCGAAGACGATGGCTTCAAGGCCACCCCCGTTCAGCTCGGGCGGAGCGATGAGAATTTTACAGAGATTCTATCAGGCATCGAACCGGGCACGATCTACGCGGCTGAAAACAGCTTCCTGCTCAAAGCGGAGCTAGGGAAGTCCTCCGAAGACGACGACGATTGATCCAACTCTTTAAAATCTACCCGCAATGCTCTCGAAACTCATTCAGTTTTCTATCCGCCACCGTTGGCTTGTCATCCTCGCCACGTTGGCAGTCGGAGCGCTCGGCGCATACAATTTCAACCGCCTGCCCATCGATGCCGTGCCGGACATTACCAACGTCCAGGTGCAGATCAACACCGGCGCGCCCGGCTACTCGCCGTTCGAGACGGAACAGCGCATCACCTATCCGGTCGAGACCGCGATGGCCGGCATCCCGGATCTGGACAAGACCCGCTCCATCTCCCGCTACGCGCTTTCACAGGTCACAGTGAATTTCAAGGAAGGCACCGACATCTACTGGGCACGCCAACAGATTTCCGAACGCCTTTCCGAAATCAAAGACCAACTCCCCGATGGCATCGAGCCAGTCATGGGGCCTATCTCCACCGGCCTGGGCGAGATCTACCTCTACTCGGTCGAAGCCGAGGACGACGCGAAAAAACCGGATGGCAGCCCCTACACCCCGACCGATCTGCGGACGATCCACGACTGGACTGTGAAATCCCAGTTGCGCAACGTCGAGGGTGTCAGCGAGGTCAACGTCAT
Source organism: Akkermansiaceae bacterium (assembly GCA_041748235.1). GTDB lineage: Bacteria > Verrucomicrobiota > Verrucomicrobiia > Verrucomicrobiales > Akkermansiaceae > Luteolibacter. The sequence goes on from JBGTDO010000091.1 coordinate 10,479, forward strand.
CGGCGGGTATGTGAAGGAATTCCACGTCCAGCCGGAACCTTCCAAACTCGCCGCCTACGATCTTTCACTGGCGGACGTTGTTTCCGCCCTTTCCCGCAACAACCAGAACACCGGTGCGGGTTTCATCGAGAAAAACGGCGAGCAATACATCGTCCGCTCGCCCGGACAGGTGGGGAACCTGGAAGACATCGCGGGCATCGTCGTCGCCACTCGTGACGGCATTCCCGTGCGTATACGCGATGTGGCACAGGTCCTACTCGGCGAGGAACTGCGTTCCGGAGCCGCCACGCTCAACGGCGAAGAAGTCGTCATCGGTACCGCCATGATGCTGATCGGCGAAAACAGCCGCACGGTTTCAGAGCGGGTTCACGCGAAAGTCGCCGAGATCAACCGCAGCCTCCCCGAAGGCGTGGTCATCAGGACTCTCTACAACCGAACGACCCTGGTGGACGCCACCATCGCCACCATCGAAAAGAACCTTCTCGAAGGCGCGATCCTCGTCATCGTCATCCTCTTCCTGCTCCTCGGGAACATCCGCGCCGCGATCATCGCCGCCACCGTCATCCCACTCTCCATGCTCTTCACCATCACCGGAATGGTAGAGAACAAAGTCAGCGGGAACCTCATGAGCCTTGGCGCGCTGGACTTCGGCATCATCGTCGATGGCGCGGTCATCATCGTAGAAAACTGCGTCCGCCGCCTCGCGCATTCACAGCACAAACAGGGACGGATACTTGCCGCCCGGGAGCGCTTCGCCGTCGTCTATCAAGCCACCAAGGAAGTCATCGTGCCAAGCCTCTTCGGCTCCTTCATCATCATGGTCGTCTATCTCCCGATCTTCGCCCTCACCGGCACCGAAGGGAAAATGTTCCACCCCATGGCCTTCACCGTCGTCGTCGCACTCGTCGGCGCGATGATCTTTTCCATCACCTTCGTCCCGGCACTCGTCGCGATACTCCTGAGAGGAAAAATTTCCGAAAAGGAAAACTTCATCATCCGTGGAGCAAAAGCGCTTTATCGGCCCCTGCTTCGCACCGCGCTGGATCATCGCGCATTCGTCGTCACCGCCGCGCTCGTGCTATTGGTTCTCAGCGGCCTGCTCGCCAGCCGGATGGGTTCCGAATTCATCCCCAGCCTGGACGAAGGGGATGTCGCCATGGAAGCCGTGCGGATTCCCTCCACCGGCATCACCCAGTCCCTTGAGATGGAGAAACAACTGGAGCGTCTTCTTGTTGCCCTGCCCGAGGTGGACATAGCCTTCGCCCGCAGCGGCTCCGCCGAGATCGCCAACGATCCCATGCCCGCCAACACCTCCGACGGCTACGTGATGATCAAGCCCCGTTCCGAATGGCCGGATCCCGAAATGACCAAGGCGGAACTGGTGGAGAAAATCGAGGAAACCGCCAATACGCTTCTCGGCACGACCTATGAGATCAGCCAACCCATCGAACTCCGCTTCAACGAACTCATTTCAGGTGTCCGCAGCGATCTCGGAGTATTGATCTTCGGCGACGATACCGACAAACTCCTCGCCACCGGAAACAAAGTCGCCGCCATCCTTGGACAAGTCCCCGGCGCTGCCGATGTCAAGGTCGAGCAAGTCAGCGGCCTGCCAATGCTGACTGTGGAAATCGACCGCGATGCCATCAGCCGCTACGGCCTGGACATCGCGACCGTCCAGGAAACAGTTGCCATCGCCATCGGCGGCATGGAGGCGGGAACGGTTTACGAGGGGGACATCCGCTCTCCTCTGGTCGTCCGCCTGCCCGAGCACATCCGCAAGGATCTCGATGCCATCAAGCGCCTGCCCATCCCCGTCAACAAACCCGCCGATCCGAACGATCCCGCCATGATCACAGCATCCCCCTCCACGCCCGGGTTCGTCATCCTGGAATCGGTGGCGAAGCTGGAACTCACCAACGGCCCGAACCTGATCAGCCGCGAGAACGGCAAACGGCGCATCATCGTCAGCGCCAATGTCCGTGGCCGCGATCTCGGTTCCTTCGTATCTGAAGTTCAGCAGAAAGTGGCAGAAGCAAAGGTCGTCCCACCTGGCTACTGGGTGGAATACGGAGGACAGTTCGAGCAGCTTCTTTCCGCCACAAAGAGGCTCCAACTCGTAATTCCGGTCGCTCTTTTCCTCATCCTCGTCCTGCTTTTCATGACCTTCGGCAGCGTAAAAGACGCCCTGCTGGTTTTCTCCGGTGTCCCGCTCGCCCTAACCGGTGGCATCGCCGCCCTGTGGTTGCGCGACATCCCGCTGTCGATCTCCGCCGGAGTCGGCTTCATCGCCCTTTCCGGAGTCGCCGTCCTAAACGGCCTCGTCATGGTCAGCTTCATCAAGAGCCTCAGGAAAGACGGCAAGGAAATGCTCGATGCAGTCATCGAGGGCAGCGTCCTCCGTCTCCGTCCCGTCCTGATGACCGCCACCGTCGCCGCCTTCGGCTTCGTCCCCATGGCTCTCGCCCACGGTCGCGGAGCCGAAGTCCAGAAACCCCTCGCCACCGTCGTCATCGGCGGGATCATCACCGCCACCCTGCTCACCCTGCTAGTCCTCCCCGTGCTCTACGCCATCTTCCACCGCAAAGGCTGTGAGAACTTCGACACAGAGGAAATCGATTTTGATACGATGAAAGATTGAAGCCCTGATCGAAAATCCGGCCAAAAACTGATCTAGACCACCATAATTCCCATGTTCGTTGCGATGGACTCTGCGTATCGGAACAAACAGAAGGCATGAAAAGAGCTCCTACAAAAGAAGCAGCGAAATCCGACAGCAGTTGGAAGACGGGCACGTGACGATCTCGCGAGCCGCCGGATCGCTAACATTCCCAGCAAGGTTCGTGCTCGTAGCTGCGATGAACCCGTGCCCTTGCGGCTTTTATGGAGATGTAAAAAGGCAGTGCCGCTGCTCGGTCAGACAGATTGAGAACTACCGGCAGCGCATCAGTGGCCCCTTGCTGGACCGGATCGATATCCACGTGGAGGTGCCATTGGTAGATTTCAAAGAACTGTCTTCAGACACGCTTGCGGGCGAATCAACGGAGGTGATTCGCCAGCGGGTGTCGACGGCACGGACGATCCAAGTGGAGCGCTTCAAGAAAGCCAAACTCACCACCAACGCCGCGATGGGCGCGCGCTAGGTTAGGGAGTGCTGCCTCGCGGGTGTACTTCGGGGCCGCATCTTTCACATCTAGAGTGGTGGTGCCGCCGAAGTTCGTCGAGGAATAGGTATCTCCGCGGACGTAAGAGTCCGCAATCGCGCTGACGCTTGTTTTGGTGCCGATCACGGCTTCGTGAAAGCCGATGTCGTAGGCGGGACCTTGGGGAGCGCTGCTGTCGAAAAAGTCCAGTGTCCCTGCGGGAAGGCTCAGATTGACGCCGGCGTCAATTAAGGCGGACCCGGTGGGAAGTTTGTGTTTTGAGAGGGTCTGGAGTAACTCCGGATCGGTGAGTAAGGCTTCCGTGCCTGCGGTAGAAATGAATCTGTTGCCCGAGATTCCGGCCGGAGCGCCGGAAAGTGTCTCTTTGGCCGTGCCGGTGCGGAAAGCGGAGAGCGAGGTGTATTGCGTGCCTCCCCAGTTGATCTTAAAACTTCCGCCGCTCGGGTCGTAGGCATTCCCATTGATCTCGGTGCCGGAAGGAGGCGTCGCCGGAGCGTCGATGAGTCGGGTTCCGCCCGTGGTGATGAGCAGATTATTGCGGACCACGGTGTTTTTGATTGTGGAGCCTCCGCTCTCGAAACGCAGAGCGACGGGACTCGCGCTGGAGCTGGGGCTCATGAAGATCGTGTTTGCGTAAACCTGCGTCCGCTGAATTCCGCCGGACGATCCGCTCGACCAGAAATGGATCCCGCCTTTGCTCACGCTGCCTGAGCCTTTCCGGCCATCGTTCTGGCTGAGGTTGTAGCGCACGATGTTGTCCGCAAATGTGGATGCTCCCGAATACTGCGCGAGGAGGTATCCTGGACCGTGATTATTATAAGAATAGTTGTATTGCAGTACGCAGTTGGTGCTCCCTCCATCGATGTCGAAGCCGCCGCCGTCCACGTTGTTGGGGCCGGTCTTGTTGTCGTGGGAGATGTTGTACTGCATCACGACGTTGTTCGCATCGTAGCACCAGATGCCTACGGGGCCCGCTCCCGTGCCGGTGTTGGCGGCGCCGTTGTTGTGGACGTGATTTTTTTCGATCAGTCCTCCGTCCACTCCTGAGAGGATGATTCCGCTGCCGGTGTTGCCGGTATTGCCGTAATTTCCGGAAGCCTCGCACCCTCGCACGACGACACCCGTGTGGTGTTGGCCGGGCTGGTCGTCCCTTCCGTAGGTGAAAATTCCCCCGTTCCTGTTCCCGGTGAGGGTGGCACCGGAGATCTCGATGCCCGCATATCCCGCAAGGCTCGTCGTGACGGATGGATACGCGCCGAACTCAATTCCGTTCGATCCGAATCCGTTGATCGAGACCGAAGTGATCTTCACTTTCGGAAAGCGGGTTCCGTCGTTCGCATCCACATAAAATGTGACCCCCGAGGACGATCCGCTTGGCACTCCTTCGAAGTTCAGGTTGGTGATCTCGAATCCGCCCGCGTTATAGCCGTAGATGCAGCCGTCGTTCGAGAGGGTCGCTCTGCCGGTGCCGTAGGAAGAGATGCGGACCGGGCTGGCTGCCGTGCCGCCGTCCTCGGGGGCAAGGTAAAGGAGGCCGGGATAAGTGAAGCCGCCCTTGAACAAAACTTTGTCTCCCGGGTTGAGGTCCGCCGAATTCACCCGGCCCACAGTGGCCCACGCCGTGAGATTGCTCGTGCCGACATCGCTGTCGTTTCCGTCAGGGCGGACATAATAGTTGGTCGCCACGAGTGGGAGTGATGATAACGACAGAGACAAGAAGACCAGTTTCATGGTATGGGTAGGGTTGGGTTGGGTTGGGTTTGATGACGGGGCACGGGGCCGGGGCCTGTGGACTGCTGCTGCGTGCGGCGGTTCAATGGCTGATCTCGTACGGCAGTCAGACTCCTTGAGTCAGTGGGAGCATAGCGTCCCAAACTGTGTTTCCAAGCTGATTTACAGCAGTCGGATCATCATAACGTCCGCGTCAACTATTAGATCCACAGTAGTTTCAAGAAGCCCGTTTCTCTCTATCTGCCCCCGAGACGCTACGGCTTGCTCCCCGTAAGTCGGCCAGATTTGATCGAGCGACTGTCCCAGCCGGTGGCGTAGATCCGCGCGTGGCGGGAGCCTTCGAAGGGATTGTTCGAACTCGAGGTAACGGATGTCGTTTGAATTCCCGCGTTAGCCCAGCCTTTCAAGTTACTCGTTTTTTTGCCGTTTGGACGCAAGCATCTGGAGAGGCTACTCCACTTGAACCGGAGGCGTCTTACAGGTCTTGAGAGGGTGTGGCGGATGCAATCCGCCGCCACGTGCGCCCGCACGTTTGACTCGAAGCAGCCGCAGGCATGGCACGGCGGGTGCTTTACCGTGTATGAAGGTTTCTCTGATTCTTCATACTTGGAGGGTGGGGCCGATGACTCGTAAAGAGACGACATGCTATGAAAACAACGAAGAAATGGATGGCAGGGCTGCTTGCAGCATGGATTTCGGGGACCATGACGGCCGGTGCGGTGCCGCTGAAAATCGCGTATTCGGATTGGCCGGGTTGGATCGCATGGGAGATCGGGATCAAGAAAGGTTGGTTCAAGGAGGAGGGGGTGGAGGTGGAATTCGCCTGGATGGATTATGTGGAATCCATGGATGCCTACGCCTCTGGGAAGGTTGACGCGGTGACCATGACTAATGGCGACGCCCTCGTCACCGGAGCCTCGGGCAAGCCCTCGGTGGGGATTATCATCAATGATATCTCCAATGGAAACGACATGATCGTCGGTGCTCCTGGAATCGAGTCGATCAAGGATCTCAAAGGCAAGAAGGTCGGATTGGAAGAGGGTTTCGTGTGTCATCTGTTGCTGCTAACCGGGCTGGAGAAGAGCGGGATGGATATTTCGGATGTGGAGGTGGTGAACACGCCGACGAACGAAACTCCTCAGGTTTTCAAAGCTGGGGCGGTTGATGCGATTGGCGCGTGGCAGCCGAACTCGGGCCAGGCCTTAAAGCTTGTGCCGGGATCCAAGCCGATTTTCACCTCGGCGGATGCGCCGGGGATCATCTATGATCTACTGTTCGTTTCCCCGGAAAGCCTTGAGGTCCGGAGGGAAGATTGGATGAAGGTGGTCAAGGTTTGGTACAAGATCGTCGAGTTCATCCGGGATGAGGAAAATCTCGACGAGGCGCTGGAGATTCTTTCCGCGCGGGTGAATCTGAAGCCGGAGGAATACGAGCCGCTTCTGAAGGGAACGTATATCCTGACGCTTGATGAAGCGCAGGAGCGCTGGGAGAAAAAGGAGGGACTCGATTCGGTCTACGGCTCCACGGAGATTGTCAATGACTTCAACGTCAAGTTCGAGGTCTACGAGAAGCCTCTGGAGACGGAGCGGTATTTGGATCCGTCGTTCACCAAGGAATACGCCGCATCGAAGTCGGAGTAACCGCCCCGATTCGCAGCGACGTCCGATTGATGGACACCAAAACCACAAGCCTTTTTCAATGACCACGAGAGGTATGTTCTCCGGTTGGTTCCGGATTCGCGCGGAGCTCCCGCGGCATCGGGCGCTGGCATTGACAGTGGCATCCTTCTGCCTCCCGGTCATTCTGTGGTGTACATTATCTTACGTGTCGTGGATTTGGCACCCCGATATGAAGATCACAGTGGCGGCGGAACGGGAGGATGTCGCGACCGTCTTCACTGCGGGCGATCACGTCAGCAGGGACTATTTTCCGACTTATGCGGAGGCGGTGAGGCGGGAGAACGCGGAGGTGCTTGCCGGAGAGATGCCCGGTGGATCGAAACGCAAAAACCAGAAGATACTAAGGCAGCTAGCGCCGGTGGCGATCGGCGAGGGCTGGCTGGCTGAGAACGATGCTCAGCACGACGCGGCAATCTATCAGCTGTGGAGGGAGCTGGCGGAAGGAAAGCGGGTTTCCGAAATTTTGAATGACGAAAACCTCCGGGTGGTGCGCGCCAACTGGGAGAGGCTTGCGGCTGTTTCTCCCGTTTTCAGCTACAAGCTCCTGCCGGGCGACCCGCTGCTGAAGCTTGTGCCGCAGGGGGTGCCTGCCAATCCCTCCTATTTGCCCGCGCCTCATGAGGTGGCGAAGACGGGCTGGAGAGATTTCACGACGCCGCCGCGTGGCGATGGCGCGACGATGAGAGAACGCTACCTAAAGTCGCTCGGGCTTATCTGGCGGGGCTTTTTATGGGCATGCGTGGTCGGGCTGCCGATCGGGATTCTCTGCGGCACCTATGGTTTTTTCTCGACGCTCTTCGAGCCGTTCACGGACTTTTTCCGCTACATGCCGGCTCCGACTTTCAGTACGCTGCTGGTGGCGGTGCTGGCTGCGGACGACGCTCCAAAGATTGCTCTGGTGTTCATCGGAACGGTGCCGCACATGATTCTGATGGTGTCCAAGACGACGCGGATGCTGGATCCATCGTTATTAGAAGCGGCGCAGACGCTAGGGGCGAAGCCGGGCCAGATGATCGGACGGGTGGTGCTGCCCGGGATCATGCCAAGTCTCTACAACGACCTGCGAATCCTGCTTGGCTGGGCGTGGACCTGGCTGGTGATCGCGGAGCTGATCGGCGTGAAGAGCGGTCTGACGGAGGTGATTGAAACGCAAGGCCGTTTCCGGAATTTCGACCGGGTGTTTCCGGTGATCATTTTGATCGGGGTAACCGGCTTTGTGACGGACCAGATCCTGGCGTGGCTCCACGGGATCCTCTTTCCTTGGGCGGGAAGGGCTGGCGGGATTTCGCGGGCGGTCGCGGGCTTCGTGACTTGGCCTTTTAGAACGGTGGCAGCCGGGGCAAGGGAGCGGGTCTTTGCCGATGAGATGGATCGCGAGGCCCGGCGGGGCTCCAGAACAAGCCAAGCGGGAATAGAAACAACATGAGTGAAGGGACACTATATCCGTCGTACCGGGATCAGAACGCGGAGGTGGCGGCGCGTTTCTACCGCCTGAAGCACAGACCGGTGGCGCTTGAAGTGCGGAGGCTGACAAAGGTTTTTGAGAGCGCGACCGGAAACGTGACCGCTCTGGATGATCTTTCGTTCACGGTGCACCAGCGCGAGTTCACCTGTGTGATCGGCCCCTCCGGATGTGGGAAATCGACTTTGGTAAGAATTCTGGCAGGGCTGGAGACCTCAACATCAGGGGAGGTGCTGGTGGGAGGAAACAGGGTGTCCGGTCCGGGAGCGGATCGCGGCATGGTGTTTCAGGGCTACACGCTTTTTCCGTGGTTGTCGGTGAAGGAAAACGTGATGTTCGGGCCGCGGATGGCGGGTGTCTCGGCGATGGCGGCGGAGCGGGAGGCCCGGCAGTGGATCGATCTGGTGGGGCTTGGGAAATTCGAGAAAGCCTATCCCCATCAGCTGTCGGGCGGGATGAAGCAGCGGGTTGCGATCGCGCGGGCCTTGGCGAACCAGCCGCGGGTACTGTTTATGGATGAGCCGTTCGGTGCTTTGGATGCGCAGACGCGCTGTGAGATGCAGAATTATTTGTTAGAGATCTGGAAGAACGTGGATATCACCATTGTGTTCATCACGCACGACCTCGATGAGGCGGTGTTTCTTTCCGATCGGATCCTGGTGCTGGATGCGAATCCCGGAAGGTTGCGCGAACTCGTGGAGGTGCCGGTGCCCAGGCCGCGAAGGAACGAGCAGATCTTCGAAGCCGATTTCATCGCGACTCGCAGGCACATCGAGGAGCTGATTCATCCGCCTGGCAAAGAGCTGAAAGACGCGCCGGTGCTGCGGCTGGCGAAGCACGATCCCGACGTGGTGTAGAAACGGGGATAAACGAGAGCGGAGAAGAATGCGGCCGAATCTAATCATACTTTTTTACAAATACTTATGAAACTCAACGAAGAACAACAGGAGAAGGCACGGGAGCTGAAGGAGAAACTCAAAGAGCAGGGAGTGAAATACTGCGTCGGCGCCTACGTGGATATCCATGGGGTGCCGAAGGGGAAATTTGTCCCGATCGATCATTTCGAGCACTTCGCGGGCGGCAGTGAGCTCTACACCGGATACGCTCTCGACGGGCTGGGGCAGCGGCCGAACGACGACGAGATCGCGTCGCTTCCCGATCTCGACGGCTTGATCGTGCTGCCGTGGAACAAGGAGGTTGCATGGTTTCCAGCGGACAACACTTTCAAAGGGGAGCCGTACGAGATCAACACGCGGGTGGCGCTGAAGAAGCAACTGGCAAAGGCGGAGGAGATGGGCTTCGGGATGAACCTAGGGATCGAATGCGAGCTTTTCGTGGTGAAGCAGACGGAGGACGGGCGGCTAGAAATCCCAAACTCCGATGACAATCAGAAGAAGGCCTGCTACGACGTGAAACGTTTTCTCGACCGCTACACATGGCTCGACAAGGTCTCGACGACGATCAACGACCTCGGCTGGGATCTTTATTCGCTGGACCATGAGGATGCGAATTCGCAGTTCGAGTTCGACTTCAATTATTCCGATGCGCTGACGATGTGCGACCGCTATATTTTCTTCCGCCTGATGGCGAAGCAGTACGCGGCGGAGGAGGGCCTGCTGGCCACCTTTATGCCAAAGCCCTTCGCGGACAAAACAGGAAGCGGAGCGCATTTCAACATGTCGCTGTTCGACAAAGACAGCGGGAAAAATCTTTTTAAATGTGCGGTCGAAGACGATCCGCGCGGGCTGGGGATGACGGAGCTGGGCTATCAGTTCATCGCGGGAATCCTAAAGCACGGCCCTGCCTTGTGCGCGGCGTTCGCACCGACGGTGAATAGCTACAAGCGTTTGGTGAGGAAGGGGCTGATGTCCTATTATTCGTGGGCGCCAGTCTTTAATAGCTACGGCAAGAACAACCGCACGAACTCGGTCCGTGTCCCGATGGGAGGCGGTCGCTTCGAGAGTCGCAACGCCGACGCCGGCTGCAATCCGTATCTGGCCGCCACGCTGGCTCTTGCCGCAGGGCTGGAGGGCATCCGCGCAAACCTCGATCCTGGACCGGCGCAGGAGGCGAACTTGTATGAATGGACGCCAGAGCAGTTGGCGGAAAGCGGGATCTGCGAGCTGCCGCGCACTTTGGACGAGGCGGTGGCGGCCTTTGCAGCGGATCCTTTTGTAACGGAGACCCTCGGCCAGGAACTGCGGGATGAGTTCATCACCTACAAGAGCGAGGAATGGCGGCAGTACCACCAGCGCGTGAACCAGTGGGAGATCGATACCTATGCAAGGATGTTCTGAGCTGGAGTCGAAAAGTTTGTCGTCATCACAAATAACGGATACTTTCTTCCCATGGCCGACTCCACCACTGAACTCCAGATACGCATCGACAAGGATCTGAAGGAATCCGCTGACGAGGTCTTCCACGAGCTGGGGCTCGATGCCGACACTGCGGTGAGAATGTTTTTCACCAAGGTCGCAAGGACCCGGAGCATTCCATTCAAGCTGAAGGCGGAGCCCGAGTTTTCCCCTGAGGCGGAAGAGCGGATTCTGGCGGCATGGGAGGAATCGAAGGATCCGGCGAATCTCAGCGGGCCTTACACAGACATCTCAGAGATGTTCCGAGACATCCGCCGCGAGATAGAGGCTGAAAAATCCTGATCTGTGATGGAAGTTATATACTCCAGACCGTTTCGGAAGGCCTTGGCGAGACTGGCGCCGCAGCATTTCGGGGCGGTGGAAGATGCAGTGGCTCTTTTTCAGAGGGACCGAACGCACTCAGCACTACGCGATCATGCGCTAAAGGGCCGCATGAAAGGTCTCCGGGCGTTCTCCGCGGGTTACGACTTGCGCATTATCTACCGGGACGAGGGAGGCTTCATTACGATCACCCTGCTGGACGTTGGATCCCACAACCAGGTTTACTAGAAGATGGCGCCCTTGTTTTTGGAAAACCTCGCGTGGCCGGAAATTGAGAAGCTCCGGGACGAGAACGGCGGTCTGCTGATGCTGCCGCTGGGGGCGACGGAGCAGCACGGGCCGCATCTTCCGGTTGGGATGGACACCCTGCTGGTGGAGAAGGTCTGTGCGGCCGCCTCGGCGGGGACCGGGGTGCCGGTGATGTCGGCTTTGCGCTACACCGTCTCCCAAGGCCACACCACGAAATGGCCGGGAACGTTCTCGCTGCGGCATGAGACGTTCATGGCTGTGATTCGGGAACTGGCGGCTTGGGCCGTGGCGACCGGCTGGAAGCGTCTGCTGCTGGTGAACTCGCATTTTGGGAATGACGCGCCGGCGCGGGTGGCGATCGACCAGCTGCGCCTGGAGCAAATGGGGAGGCTGCAGGTCGGGCTAGCGCATGTTTTCAAGACCGGGGACGGAGTGTGGGAGTCCTATACCTCCGATGCGGCGGATCTGCATGCGAACCGGGCAGAGACTTCCCTCATGCTGCATCTTTATCCGGAGCTCGTGGCGATAGAGCGGCTGGAGTCGAGCGATGACGAGGACCGGACGGTAGGGGCGGTTTTTTCCTATCCTGTGGCCCAGACGAGCTTGAACGGAGTGACGGGAAGACCTTCGGAGGCGAGTGCCGAGGAGGGAGCAATGCTATTCAAAAAGATGGTCCACGGGCTTTGTGAGGTGCTTGAGAAAGCCAAGGCGGAAGAAGCTCCTTTGTCGCCGGAAGAGTGGAACGGGTTGGAGGCTCCGCGCTATGATTGAGGGAGGTTGCCTCTGTGGCGCGGTGAGGTATGTGCTGAGCACACCTGCGTTGCTGACATGTCTGTGTCACTGCGAGGATTGTAGAAAAGCCAGCGGAGCGCACGCGGTGGCCTGGACTTTTTTCCGGTCGGGCGCGCTTGAGTGGACGAGCGGCAGCCGGAAAACGATTTGGTTTGCGGAACGCGAGCGATCTTTCTGTGGCGATTGCGGGACGCCATTGATGTTCTTCGATCCGGAAATCCCGCATCTGTTTGAGGTGAGCACGTGCAGCCTCGACCGGCCCGGAGACTTCGCTCCTGAAGAGCAGTGCTGGATGACCGATGCCCTGACTTGGAGCAGGACAGTCTACGGCCTCCGGGGGTACGATGAAGCCTCGCCGCTTCCGGCTTAGGATTTTTGCTTCGGTGCGTCGGTCATTCCCTTTTCCAGCAGCCCGCGGTGCATCTCCAAGCCGGTGGCATCGAGTATTTTCTGAAGCAGTCCCGCCATTAGCAGGGCTTCGCTTTCGCTGAGGAACCGGGAGAAGACTTCATCGATCAGGGGCTCGTAGTGCTTCCACGTCGCATGGAGCGCCTTGCGTCCTTTGGCTGTCAAGGTGACGCGAAACACGCGGCCGTCCCGCTCCGATTGCTTGCGGGTAACGAGCCCCGCCGCCACAAGGGCCGTCACCCGCCGGGACATTCCGCTGTTGCTGAGTAGAACGGCTTCCGCCAGCTCGCTCATTCGCAGCGTTTCATTCTCCGCTTCGTTCAATGTCAGCAGGACGTCGTAGTCATCAAAGGGTAGGGTTCCCGCGTGCTGAAGTTCGGCATCGATTTTCCGAGAGGAAATGGCGTGGACGGTCAGTAGGAGACGCCATGCGATCTGGCGTGGGTCCGAACGGGTTCCGGGGTCGGCGTGACGAGCTGCTTGCATGGTGAAAGGGTTGAACCAGAAAAGAGTGTCCGGCAGGGGCAAGGGGATGGGCAAGTCCCGATGCATTTATTTGCATACGCAAAGAAGTCACGATCTGGCACGGCCGTTGCTTGATTCAGGTCAGTTCTCCCGTCGTTGGAATATGAAAACGCTCTCTATCAAATCGATCATTTCCCACGGCGGGGAAGCCAGTCGGCACGGAGCGGAGCAGAGCACAATGGGCGGCACGAAACGCTCGCTCCTGGAGTTCCGCAGGAAAATAGGAGCGAGGGAACGAGCGGCCCTCGGCATCGCCGCTTGGATCGTGTTCCTCGGCGCATGGCAGGCGGTGTCTGTTTTTGAGCTGGCGGATCCGACGCTTTTTCCCTCGCCTGCCAAAGTCTTCGGAGCGTGGGTCGCTCTCTTCGCGGAGAAGGAATTCATGGCGGACGTGATTCAGAGCCTGCGGCGGATTTTCACCAGCTTCGCGATCGCGGTGTCCATAGCGTTGCCCATTGGGATTCTGATGGGGGCATTCACACCGGTCGAAGGTTTTCTGAACGCGCTGGTGTCCCCGTTTCGTTATCTTCCCGCTCCTTCTTTCGTGCCGCTTCTGCTGATGTGGCTGGGGACCGGCGACTCTCAAAAAATTGCGCTGCTGGTGATTGGCGTGGTGTTTTTCCTGATCACCCTTTTCATGGACAACACCAAATCGGTTCCGGTTGAGCTGGTGGAGTGCTCCCGCACGCTTGGCGCGGGGAGATTCAAGGTCCTGAGGAAGGTGCTGCTGCCCGCCGCGATGCCGCTGTATGTCGATACGGCGCGCCAGCTGTTGGCGGTAAGCTGGACCTATCTGGTGATCGCCGAAATTGTCGCGGCGACTGACGGCATCGGCGCGATGATGATGCGGGCGAAGCGTTCCGTGCAGGTGGACGACATCATGGCAGGAATTCTCACGATCGGAATTCTCGGCCTGCTGTCGGATCTCCTCCTCCGCGTGATTCACAGACGAGCTTTCCGATATCTTCACGATTGAAACCTCAAGGAAATGAAACATATGAAATTGAAACTGGTGGCATGTCTAGTTGGCGCGGCGTTTTTCTCTGTGGGCTGCAATGATACGGCGGAGACCGCCGGGACCGGGGCGGACACGGAAACCGTGAAGCTCTCGCTGTTCTCTTGGCCGGGATACGCCTTCTGGTTCATCGCGAAGGAGAAGAATCTCGTGCCCGGCCTGGAGCTTGAAATTTCGATTATCGAGGATCCGTACGAGAGCTTCGGACAGATGGCGGCGGGGCAGTTGGATGTGACGTCCTCGACCGTTGAATACGGCCCGATCGCAGCAGACAGCGGCGTGCCGGTGAAAATGGTTACCTATACAAATCCATCCTACGGCACTGACAAGATCATCTTCGGCCCCGAGGTGGAGACAGCTGCCGATCTGAAAGGAAAGCAGGTGGCCGTGCTTGAAGGCGGGCTGACGCAGATCTACATGGGCATCTGGCTGGAGGAAAACGGGGTGAGCTTCGACGAGGTGAAATACACCAACGTGATTATGGATGACGCGGTCGCGGCCATGGTCAGCGGATCGGTGGTTGCGGGAGAATTCTGGGAGCCGTTCGGGAGCAAGGTGCTTTCCACGCTGAAAGGTTCCAGGGTCATGGCGACTTCAAAAGATCCGTACTTCAAGAAAACCGCTTTGCTGGGCGACGGGATGTATATGAGCGCCAAGTTCCTGGAAGAACGGCCGGAGGCGGCGAAGCTGGTGATGAAGGCCTATTTCGAAGCGGTGAAATATTGGAAGGAGAATCCGAAGGAGGCGAACGAGATCATGGCGAAGGGGTTGGGCTTCAGCGTCGAGGACGTGGAGCTGGTGGTCGGGGCGGACGGCAGTGCGACGGATGGAGGGATTTATCCTTTTGATCTCGCCGAGGCTGCGCAGTTCATGGGTGTGATGGATGGTGATCCGCCGTTTGGTGCCAACAACGAGATCACCCGCCACTGGGACCTCACGACTGAATGGTGGTTGAAGTTCGGAGTCGTGAAGAAGGCCCATCCGATGGAGGCGGGCGTCGATCTTGCTCCGATCAAGGCTGTCGTGGCCGAAATCGAATAAGCATCCAAAATTCCGATTGATGATCCGCTCCTGTCAATTGCGCGTCCCCGGCAGCGTCAATCCGCTGCCCATGGTGCCGGTTCCTCCCGGACGGTTTTTGATGGGAGGGATGGCGGACGACAAATTTGTTTCCGAGGTGGAGTTGCCGGCCCGGGAGGTCGAGGTGCAGAACGGCTTTCTCATCTCCGAGACACCTGTCACCCGGGACCAGTGGATCGCGGTGATGGGAAGGATTCCGGTTGGAAACGAGCCTGACCTCCCGGGAAGCGTTCCGGTGGTCTGCGTCAGCTTTCCCGATGTCGGCGCGTTCTGTCGCGAGCTCGGGGAGCGCTGGCGCCTGCCAAGTGAAGCCGAGTGGGAATACGCGTGCCGCGCGGGGAGCAGGACCGTTTTCCCGCACGGGTCCAATGTTTCGCCAGAGGATGCAAACTACCTCTACGACGAGCTCGGCGTGGAGATCGGGAAAGGCGGGCTGATGCCGGTCGGCTCCTACGGTCGCAATGGTTTCGGACTTCAAGATATGATTGGAAATGTCTGCGAGTGGGTCGCGGATGCTTGGCACCCGGGTTACACCGGCGCTCCGGGCGGGGCCGCGCCTTGGGTAGCGGATGGGAGGCCCGGCTGCCGAGTGATTCGCGGCGGCGGATGGGACCACTTGCCACGGGTGTTGCGCGCGTCATGGCGGGACTGGGCGCCGGAGCGCGCGCGCTGGGACAATCTGGGCTTCCGAGTGGTCGAGGGTTTTAAGGAGGCGAGATCAGTATGAAGGCGATTTTGTTCAAGACCATCTGGGGGCACGAGGGAACCTTCGAGGAAGCGCTCGCGCTGGCCGGGGAGGCGGGATTCGAGGGTGTCGAAGCGCCCACGCCCGTGGATGAGGAGGACAGATTGGGCTTTTTCGAGAGTCTCAAGGAAGGCGGCTTTCACTGGATCGCAGAGGTGAGCACCTGTACACCGGCCGGAGTGTTCGTGCCGGAACCGGGACGGTCTGCGCTGTGTCATTTGGAGTCGCTGGAAGATGGGATTGTCCGGAGCCTGCCAGGCCGGCCGCTTTTCATCAACACCATGGGCGGATACGACGCGTGGAGTTCTGATGAGGCGATGGAGTTTCACTCCGGCGTGATGGATCTTGAGCAGAAGCACGGCGTCGCCGTTTCCGTGGAAACGCACCGGGGTAGGTATAGTCACAATCCGTGGCTTTTCCGCGATATCATGAAACGCCTTCCAGGTCTGAAAATTACCTGTGACTTCAGTCACTGGTGCGTGGTCACGGAGCGCCTGATACTCGATACGGAGCCGGAGATCCTCAAGCTTGCAGCGGAACATGCGCATCACATCCAGCTCCGGGTCGGCTATGCCCAAGGGCCGCAAGTGCCCGATCCACGGGCACCGGAATATATGTACGCCTTGGAAGCGCATGAACGCTGGTGGGAGCGCGTTTGGGCATCAATGTCGGAGAGGGGTTTTGAATCGGTGACGATGACTCCGGAGTTCGGGCCCGACGGGTATCTGCAGGCGGCGCCTTTCACGCAGGTCCCGGTGGCTGACCTTTGGGAGGTGAACCGGTGGATCGGTCACCGGATGTTAGAACGCTTTGAAAACAAGATGAACCCTTAACCAGAACAACGATGAACATAGTAATCAACGCGCCGGTGAGAAATCCCGACCCCGATGCGCTTTATAAAAAGGTAAAAGAGACAGCCGCCAAGCCCCGTGAACGGGCCGAGACAATGCCGTCCGGCGTCTATACGGACGCGGGATTCATGGAATTCGAGACCCGGGAGATTTTCAGAAAGGAATGGATTTCGGTCTGCCACGTTTCACAGGTGGCAAAGGCGGGTGATTTCGTGAGGGCGGATGTGGGCGGGGAGCCGATGCTGGTAGTGAGAGGGAAGGACGATCAGATCCGGGTGGTGTCGCGCGTCTGCAGACACCGCGGAATGGATCTGATGCCGAGCGGCTTCGGGCACCCGGACGAGGGAAACAAGCGGGTCATCCTCTGCCCTTACCATCTGTGGAGCTACGATCTCACCGGCAAGCTGATAGGCGCGCCCGAGATGCAGCAGGCCGAGGGATTTGACCGCAGCGAGGTGTGTCTGCACAGCTACCGCAGCGAGATCTGGGAAGGCTTTGTGTTCGTCACACTTTCCGAAGAGGCCCCGCCGATCGGGGAGAAATACGCACGCCTGAAGGAGCAGTTTGTCGGGAAATGGAATATGAGCGAAGGCGAGCTCGTGTGGTCGCAACACTGGGACTGCCAGTTCAACTGGAAGATCCTCCTAGAGAATTTCATGGAAGCCTATCACCATCTCGGCGCGCACATGAAGACGCTTGAGCCGTTTCTGCCAGCGAAGGGCTGCTGGACCGAGCCCTATGATCCGGATTTTTCCGCGATGCACTTGCCGCTGAAAACGGAAATCCAGGAAGAGATCATATCGAGCGGTGAAGCTGGCACCGCATTCCCAATTTTCCCGGGCTTGGAGGGACGGGATCTGCTGGAGTGGGGCGTGTATCTGGGTTTCCCGAACTTCCTGCTCTTCACGGCTCCGGACCGGGTTTACTGGTACCGGCTTCTCCCGACCGGTCCAGAAACCTGCACGCTGATGACGACGATGATCGTCACGCCTTCGGCAAAGGAAATGAGCGGTTACGAAGAGGTGAAGGGCAAGGAGGTGGAGGCCGGTATCGCGTTTCACATGGAGGACATGGAGGTTTGCGCGGCCACCCAGCGGGGCATGCGCTCGGCCGGATACAGCCAGGGGCGCCTGAGTCATCTGGAGGAACCGATCTGGCACTTTCAGAAATACCTCGCTGAAAAGATCCGGCAGGCGGAAGCGGAAAAGGTTTAGCTTCATTTTCAGTATGATAAATCGTTAAAAACTTCACATTTGGCCCGTGGCATGCTTGAAGGATCGCGTGCCAAAGGAAGACATAAACGAGGGCTTGAGGCGGGTGACTGTCTCGATGACCGAGGAGACGTTTCAGTCGCTGGACCGGGTGGTGAACGAGCGTGGTTTTGACAGTCGCTCGCAGGCAATTTCAGAAATGATCCATGCGCAGGCGGCGGAGCATCTGAGCAAGATCGGCACGGCAGTGATGGCCGGGACTTTGACCCTGGTTTACGATGAGTCGAAAAGCGCCTTGCTGCGGGATCTGTCCCGGATCTCGCGGGAGCACGTGGCGGAGGTGATTTCCTCCCAACACATTCTGCTTGAGGATGATCATGTTCTTGAAGTGATCCTGATGCAGGGTCCGGCGAAGAGGCTGCGGGAGGTCACCAACAAGCTGGTGACCTGCAAGGGGGTGAAGAGCGCGCATCTGACGCTGACTCCGCACTTGATTCCACCGCTCCACGCGAAGGGGGCTAAATAGATTTTTCGGTATGAACGAGTCGATCTATCAGGTGAAGTTAACCGGCGCGGGGATGTGGTCCAAAGTCGTTGGTCGGGGCAGGGTGATGCGGCTGACGGATCTGGATGGTGGCGCGAACGTCGGGATGATGTTGTTCAACGCATTGGAGAGAACAGAGCGGTACAACATGCCGGATACCCTGAAAGGTCAGCAGGTGTTTTATCTGACCCGGGGACGTTGCCTGCACACGGAGATGGGCCGTCTGATCGCTTCGATTGTTAGAGATACGGCAGGCTGGCATGACACCGTGTGCGGGACTTCGGATGCCGAGGAGGTTCTGGTGAAATACGGAGAGAAAAATTATCAGCAGGCGAGGAACGAGTGGTATCGGAGCGGTCGCGAGTGCTTCCTCATTGAGCTGGCGAAGTGGGGGCTCGGAGAGAGAGATCTGATGCCGAACCTGAATTTTTTCAGCAAGGCAGTGGCGGACCAGGAGGGGAAGCTGGCATATGTGCCCGGTCATTCAAAGGCGGGCGACTCCGTGAGTCTGCGGATGGAGATGGACGCCCTGGTGGTGCTGAACACCTGCCAGCATCCGCTGGATCCGGCTGAGAGTTATGCTGCGAAAACGGTTTTTCTGGAGGTGTTCGAAGGGGACGAGGTCGGCGAAGATGACGAGTGCCTGCGCTCGCATCCTGAGAACGGAAGGGCGTTCCGCAATACCTGTGATTATCACGCACTGAGGTTTTGATATGATATCGAGCGATAAAATCGAAGAGGCGGCCGGCTACCGCGCGGTGATCGGGGCGGGGGATTACTGGTGGAAGCAGATCAACGAGGGGGAGACTTTCCGAATTCATGATCTGGAGGGCAATCAGGCGGCGGACACGCTTTTTTACCGGGCTGGAGATCTTGCGGAGCGCTACAGTGCCAGTGATACGATCAAGAAGCAGGGCGGTCTCTATTTGACCAGCGGCTCAAAGCTGATTTCGAACCGAGGAAACGCGATGCTAGAAATTGTCGCGGACACCTGCGGCCGGCATGATACCTTGGGCGGCGCGTGTTCGCGCGAGAGCAATACGATGCGATACGCTTTGGATAAGGAGCCGATGCATGCCTGCCGTGACAGTTTCATCCGCGGCATTCAGGAGATGGGAGGGGGGAAGGTGGATATCACCTGTAATATCAATTTCTTTATGAACGTGCCGGTGACGGAGGAAGGTGAGCTGCATTTCGCCGATGGCATTTCAGCCCCGGGAAGGTACGTGGAGATGCGGGCGCTGATGAACGTGGTGGCTTTGATATCCAACTGCCCCCAGTTGAACAATCCTTGCAACGGCTGGAATCCGACGCCGGTAGAGGTGTTGGTTTGGTGAGATTTTTTTAACCGCGAATGGACGCGAATGAGCGCGAATGAAGACTTGGATTTAGCTAAAAAAGAAATGGGACTGCGGATGATCGGTATCACTCAGATGAAGAATCTCGAAACGTGATTTACAAATTAGCGTTCATTCGCGGTTGCTCTTCAATTAATAATTTATGTTTGAAAAGGTATTGATAGCGAATCGTGGGGAGATCGCGGTGCGGGTGAGCCGGACTTTGCGGAAGCTCGGCGTGCGGGTGGTGACGGTGTATTCGGAGGCGGATCGGGAGGCGCCGCATGTGCTGGAGGCGGATGAGGCGTTTCTGCTAGGGCCGGGGCCGGTGGAGGGGAGTTACTTGAATGTCCCGCGGCTACTGGAGGTGATCTCGGAAAGTGGCGCGGAGGCGGTTCACCCGGGTTACGGCCTGTTGAGCGAGAATGCGAATTTTGCGGAGGCCTGTGAGGCGGCTGGCTGTCGGTGGCTTGGGCCGACGCCGGACTCAATGCGGAAGTTCGGGCTGAAGCATACAGCGAGGGAGCTGGCGGTCGCGGCTGGCGTACCTTTGTGCCCGGGGACGGGCTTGGTCGACGGGATTGATGAAGCGATGGCCGCTGCTGCTGAGATCGGTTTTCCGCTGATGCTGAAAAGCACTGCGGGAGGTGGCGGAATTGGGATGGAGGTCTGCCGGAACGAGGCGGAACTGAGGGGCGCGTTTGAAAAAGTGGTGAGGCTGGCCAAATCGAATTTTGGAGAGGCAGGGGTTTTCCTGGAACACTTTGTGGAAAAGGCGCGGCACATCGAGGTGCAGATCTTCGGAGATGGAATGGGGAAGGTTCTTGCCTTGGGTGAGCGGGATTGCTCGGTGCAGCGGCGGAATCAAAAGGTGGTGGAGGAAACGCCGGCTCCGGGTTTGACGGCGGAGCAACGCAAGGAGCTATGCGCGGCGGCTGTCAGGCTGGGTGAGTCGCTGGGATACCGCTCGGCGGGGACGGTGGAGTTCTTATACGATGAGGCGAAGGCTGAGTTTTATTTTCTCGAAGTGAATACCCGCCTGCAGGTGGAGCACGGGGTGACGGAGCTGGTGACGGGAGTGGACCTGGTCGAGTGGATGGTGCGGCTTGGAGCTGGGCAGAACCCGATTGCCGATGTTTCAGGGGTCGTCGCGAGCGGTGCGGCGATGGAGGTGAGGGTCTATGCGGAGGACGCGGCGAAGCAATTTTTACCGAGCGCCGGGCTGATCACCGAGGTGCGTCTGCCGGAGGATGTGCGCTGCGATGGCTGGGTGGGATCGGGCACGGAGGTCAGCACCTTCTACGATCCGTTGCTGGTGAAGATCCAGGTGAAGGGCGGGACACGCGGTGAGGTTTTGGAAAAAATGGCGGCGGCTCTGCGGGAGACGCGGATCGCGGGAATCAGGACGAATCTCGATTATCTGGAGCAGATCGTCGCGAGTCCGGATTTCATCAGGGGAGGGGTGAACACGAAGTGGCTCGATAGTCTCAACTACAGCGCGAGGATTGTGGAGGTGCTGCGCGGCGGGACGATGACGACGGTTCAAGATTGGCCGGGGCGGCTCGGCTACTGGGATGTAGGAGTTCCGCCATCGGGGCCGATGGATTCTCTGTCCTTTCGTCTGGCAAACCAGCTGGTGGGAAATGATCCGCAGGCGGCGGCGCTGGAGTGCACCGTGGCGGGGCCGTCGCTGCGATTCGGGTTTGATGCTGTGATCGCACTAACAGGTGCGGATATGGCGGCGAAGCTGGATGGCGAGGCGTTAACTACCGGAGTCATCGTAGGTGTGAGGGCGGGGCAGGTGTTGGAAATGGGGAAGGCGGGGCACGGTTGTCGCGCTTATCTCGCTGTCGCCGGAGGAATTGATGTGCCGGATTATTTGGGGAGCAAAGCCACCTTTACCCTGGGGCAGTTCGGCGGGCACGGCGGCCGGGCTTTGGTGGCGGGGGATGTGCTGGAAGTGGGGGCTTCGGAGTTCGAAGGTGGGGATTTGAGAAGCGCGGTTGAGCATGGCATGGCGGATGAAATCCGCCGCCACGGGTGGGAGATCGGGGTGTTGTACGGGCCGCACGGTGCGCCGGATTTTTTTACGGAGGAGGATATTTCAGAATTCTTCGAGACGGAGTGGGAGGTGCATTTCAATTCGGCGAGAACGGGAGTGCGGTTGATCGGGCCGAAGCCCCGTTGGGCCCGCAGCGACGGAGGAGAGGCCGGGCTGCATCCTTCAAATATTCACGACAATGCCTATGCGATCGGTGCGGTTGATTTTACAGGAGACATGCCGGTGATTCTAGGGCCGGACGGGCCGAGTCTTGGTGGCTTCGTTTGTCCGGTGACGATTATTGAGGCGGAGCTGTGGAAGGTGGGGCAGTTGAAGCCGGGCGATCGGGTGAGATTCATTCCGGCGAGTCTCCAAGAGGCACGGAGACAGGCGGCGCGGGTTGCTAAATGGCTGAAACAAGGGGGCCGCTACCCACGCCTAGAAGCGGGCGCGGCGGAGGACATGATTGTGGCGCGGGGTGAGGTGCAGGGTGAGGCTGTGGTGGTTCGGCGGGCGGGGGATTGCTATGTTTTGTTGGAGATTGGCGAGCTGGTGCTGGACCTCCGTCTGAGATTTCTTGTGCACCTGCTTCATGAATGGCTGGGTGCGGAAGTGCGGGAGGGTTTCCTCGATGTGACGCCGGGTATCCGCTCGCTGCAGGTTCATTTTGATCCATGGAAAACCAGCGAGGAGAGCGTGGTGGAGCTGCTGATGGGCGCGCTGCCGGAGCTGCCTGCCTTGGAGGATGCCGAGGTTGAATCGCGGGTGGTGCATATGCCTCTGGCTTGGGACGATCCGAGCACGCGGGTGGCGATCGAGCGCTACATGACAGGAGTGCGGATGGATGCTCCGTGGTGCCCGAGCAATATCGAGTTTATCCGCAGGATCAACGGCCTGGATACGATCGAACAGGTGAAGGAGATCGTCTACTCGGCGGAGTATCTGGTGATGGGGCTGGGTGACGTGTACCTCGGTGCGCCGGTGGCGACTCCTCTGGATCCCCGGCACCGCTTGGTGACGACAAAATACAATCCGGCGCGGACGTGGACGCCGGAGAACGCGGTGGGGATCGGCGGCGCGTATCTCTGTGTCTATGGGATGGAGGGGCCGGGAGGATATCAGTTCGTGGGTCGGACGGTGCCGATTTGGAACAAGTACCGGACCACGGAAGCGTTTGAAAAAGGTCGGCCGTGGTTGCTGCGCTTTTTCGACAGGTTAAAATGGGAGGAGGTTTCTCCGGAGCGCTTGCTGGAGCTGCGGCGGGAGATTCTGACGGGCGAGTTCGTGCCTAGGATCGAGATAAAGCGCTTCCGGCTAGGGGACTATCTGGCGTTCCTGGAGGAGGAGGGGGAGGCGATCGAGGATTTCCGACTCAGGCAGCGTGAGGCCTTCGCGGCGGAGCGGAGGCGCTGGGAGGAGGCGGGACTGAATGTGGTGGATGTGGAGGAATCGGCGCCGGTGCTTGAGCGGATCGAACTTGAGGACGGCTGCGAAATATTGGAATCGCCGATGATGGGCAGTGTCTGGAAGCTTGAAGTCGCATTGGGGGATCAGGTGGAGAAGGGGGCGACGGGGCTGATCTTGGAGGCGATGAAGATGGAGATGCACGTGCCCTTCGTCAGAGGTGGGACGGTGGAGAGGCTGCTGGTGGAACCAGGGGCAATGGTGCGGCCGGGCGATCCTCTGCTGGTGCTGAGAATAGAAAAATTATGAGAACAATAGGCGAGTTCAAGGAGGCATACGCGGCGGGACGTGACGTGGAGGAGGTGATGCGGGAGGTGTGGGAGGCGATCCGTGATGTGGACGACGACGGGATATTTATTTCGAAGACCAGTTGGGAGGCGGTTCTCCAGCAGATTTCAGCCATCAAAAATGGAGAGTCTCTGTTCGGCGTGCCGTTTGTGGTGAAGGACAATATCGATGTGGCGGGGATGGAGACGACGGCGGGTTGTCCGGACTACGCCTATCACCCGGGCGAATCGGCAACGGTGGTGCGTCTGCTGCAGGAGGCGGGGGCGGTGTGTTTTGGAAAAACCAATTTGGACCAGTTCGCCACGGGATTGGTGGGAGTCAGGACGCCCTACCCGGTCCCGAGGAATCCCTTTGACGCGGAGTATCTTCCGGGCGGATCGAGCTGTGGATCAGCGGTTGCCGTAGCTCGGGGGTTGGTTGCTTTCTCCCTCGGAACGGATACGGCCGGCTCGGGGCGCGTGCCTGCGGCTTTCAATGAGCTAATCGGCTTGAAGCCGACGAGGGGCTTCGTTTCGACGAGAGGAGTGGTCGATGCCTGCAAGTCCATCGATTGCGTATCGGTTTTTGCCAACTCATGCGTGGATGCTGACGCGGTTTTGAAAGTGTCGGCGGCGTATGATGAGGAAGAGGCCTGGAGCAGGAAACGGAAGGGGAAGTGGCGGAGATTTCCCAAGGTGTTCAAGTTCGGCGTGCCGAAGCGATCACAGCTGGAGTTTTTCGGTTGGGAGGAAGCAGGAGAGCTGTTTGAAACGGCGGCGGTCCGGTTTGAAGATCTAGGCGGTGAGAGAATGGAAGTCGATCTCGCGCCTTTCACCGCTGCCGCGAGGCTGCTGTATGAAGGGCCGTGGGTGACGGAGCGGTTCGTGGCGATCCGGGATTTTCTGAAGGAGAAGCCGGAGGCGGTTCATCCGGTGACGCGGGCGATCATCGGAGGCGGAGCGGCACCGCTGGCAAGCGATTTGTTCGAGGCGCAATACAAGCTGGAGGAGTGCCGGCGGCTGGCGGCGCGGGAGATGGAGCGGGTGGATTTCGTCTTGCTGCCGACGACGCCGCGCAATTTCAAGCTTGAGGAGGTTGCGGCCGAACCGGTGCGGCTGAACTCAATTCTGGGCACATATACGAATTTCATGAACCTGTTGGATTACGCGGCACTCGCATTGCCAGCGGGGCGGTTCGAGGACCGACTGCCGTGGGGGGTGACAATTTTCTCCGGGGCGGGATCGGATCGGGCGCTTCTGGAGATGGGAGCGAAATATGAGGCAAGCGGTGCGCGATTTGATTGCGGAGATTTCGATGAGGTCAGGCTTGTGGTTTGTGGGGCTCACATGGAGGGGATGGCTCTCAATCACCAGCTCGTCTCGCGGGGCGGAAGGCTGCTTGAAAAGACCACCACTGCGGCGTCCTACCGGATGTATAGAGTGCCGGCTGGCGGTGGGCTCCCGGAGAGGCCGGCGCTGGCGCGGGTGGCAGAGGACGGGGCGGTGATCGAGTGCGAGGTCTGGGTTTTGACGGCGGAGGCTTTCGGCGATTTTGCAAGCGCGGTGCCGGCGCCGTTGGGCATCGGAAAGGTGTTGCTTGCCAACGGGGAGGAGCTGAGCGGGTTCATCGCGGAGCCGCTGGCCACGGTGGGCGCGGATGATCTGACCCGGTATGGAAGCTGGCGAACCTACGTGACTGAGGAAGCATCTTGCCAGGAGCGTGCTCGGTTTGATTGAATGAAAAGGTGATTTTCGGCAAAGAACGTGTGGTGGCACTGACGGGAGGATCCGTTTCGTTGGTGATGGTCGTTCTCGCGCTGGGGGAGGGCATACCCGGTTGGATCCGCTGGGTCTGTCTCGGCACAGGCTTTGTGCTGGTCACCTTGATGGTCGGAGGATCTGGCTCGGCGAGGCTGGAGCTCCGGGAGAGTCAGCAAAATCTGCGGCGCACACGGCGGCAGCGCGACGAGCTGGAGCGATACTTCAACGCGCTGATGGAGACGATACCTTCGAGCATTTACTTCAAGGATCGCGAGTCGCGGTTCCTGCAGGTGAACCGTGCGCTTGCCGAAACGGTCGGAGCGGAATCGTCGGCGGAGATGATCGGGAAAACGGATCTGGATTACTTCGAGGCCGATTACGCGAAGAAGGCGCACAAGGACGAGGTGGAGATCATCGAGAGCGGGGAGGGCTACGAAAAGTTCGTTCAAAAGGAAATCTTTCCAAATGGCAGCGAGGGTTGGGTGTTGAGCTCGAAGCTACCTTTCCGCGACAAACAGGGACGGATTGTGGGGACCTTTGGAATCTCAAGTGATGTCAGCCAACTGATCGAGGCGCAGGAAAATCTAGAACGGGAGCGGAACACGCTCAGGACTCTGCTAGATGGCATCCCGGACAGTATTTACATCCGGGATTTCGAAGGGCACTACATCGTGGTGAACCGGGCGTTGTCAGATTTGGTAGGGGCCGATGATCCGGCGGATGTGGCGGGTAGGACCCCGTTCGATTTTTTCCCGAAGGAAAAGGCGGCGGCATTTGTGAAAGAGGATCTCAAGGTGAAAGAAAACGGAGGTACGGTAATCCGCGCCAACACCCGGCTGAAGAACGCCCAAGGAGAGACGCGTTATTTGCAGACGACCAAGGTGCCGGTGCGGGATCGGGATGGTTTGGTCTGGGGGGTGGTGGGCATCAACCGCGATGTGACGGAGGAAGAAAAAACGCGTGAGGCGCTGAAGCAGACGGAGCACCGGATGCAGGAGATCGTCGATAACAGCCCGTCGCCGATCTACGCGAAATCCGTCACAGGACAATATCTGATGGTGAACCGGAAGTTTGAGGAGCTGTTTCACATCAAGTCCAAGGAGGCTGTTGGGAAAACCGATGCTGACGTTTTGGGAGATGAGAGCTTGGCGGCGCGGATGAGGAAATACGACATTCTGGTTGCGGAAAGAGGGCGTGCGGTGCAGTTCGAGAGAAAGATAAGTCATCCGGACGGGGACAGATATTACATGTTCATGAAGTTTCCGATGCGGGACCTCAATGGTGAGATCTATGCGGTCGGCGGGATCTCGACGGATCTCACCGCACGACGGCAGGCGGAGCTGGGTCTGCTGAAATTGAATCAGGAGCTGATGCAAGCACACGATAATCTGACCAGCGCGCACGAGCAGCTGATTCAGGCGGAAAAAATGGAGTCGGTTGGGAGGCTTGCGGCGGGCGTCGCGCACGAGGTGAAAAATCCTCTGGCGATGATCGGCATGGGCTTGGAGCTGCTGGCGCGGCGTTTGCCGCCTGATGACGTAAAAGCGAGGGAGACGATCGAGCGGATGAAACGCGGGATCGAACGTGCAAAAAAAATTGTCCGAGGCTTGGTCGACTATTCGTCAAACCGACGGCTGGAGTTTCATTCACAAGATCCAAACCTACTGGTGCGTGGGTCGCTGGAGTTGGTCGAGTACGAGATGAAACAGGCGGGCGTCGAGATCAATTTTCTGGCCGGGAAGGATCTTCCGAAGGTGGAAGTGGACCAGACGAGGATCGAGCAGGTGCTGGTGAACCTATTCATCAATGCCACGCATGCGATGGAGGGAGGCGGGAAGATTACGATCAAAACCGGGTTGATGAACATGGAGAATGCCCCGCACGACGAAGGCTCAAGGTTGAGAGAGCGGACGCGGTCGGGTGATCTGATGGTGAAATTCGAGGTGGCTGACGACGGGGAGGGAATACCAGAGGAGGCGCTGGGGAAACTTTTCGATCCGTTTTTCACGACGAAGTCGACGGGCAAGGGAACCGGGCTGGGGCTCACTGTTTCCCGGAAGATCGTTGAGCTGCACGGCGGCGATCTAGGGCTTGCAAATCGTAAGGACGGAAAGGGCGCGGTGGCGACCTTGTTGCTGCGGGTCAACAAAGATAGCTTAGGTCTTGATTGATCCGGACCTTTGGAAAAAGGTGGAGCTATGGAAATGATCACGAAGGTACTTCTCATTGATGATGAGGTTGATTTCACGGAGCTCCTTGCTGCGAATCTGGAGGACTCCGGGTACGAGGTGCGGCAGATCAATGATTCGACGAAAGCGATTCGGGAGGCGAAGGCTTTTCGTCCGGACATCTGCATTATCGATCTGGTGATGCCGCGCATGGATGGCGGCGATGTGGTGAGCGCGCTCCAGGCCGATCCCGACTTAGCCGGTACGCCGGTGCTTATGCTGACGGCGTTGGTCGAGGAGAATTCTGACAATCCGGGTGAGGTGCAGATAAAGGGAGGCCTTCCCTTCGTTAGTAAAACTTCCGATCTTGACGTGATCATCAACGCCATTAAGACCCAGCTCGGGCACCGTTGATTCCTCGCACCGGCGGTGCCGCTACATAAAATCAACACACCCGCGATGGCCGGAGCCATGCGCGGGTGTGTCTTTGCCTCCCTGGAAAATTTGTTGGGTCAGTTGTCGATGCTATCCGAGCCGCCGCGCTTGCCAAAGCGGAAGCTGAAGGCATTTCCGGTGCCAGAATGCACGCGCTCGATACGTTCGCGAATTCCCTCTGGAGCGGCGGCCTTGTCTTCTTCGGTTTGCCACGGGCCAGACCACGCCACCTCATTGTTCTCATCGCGAACGGTGACATCGGTGGAGCCTTGGGTGGTTTTGATTTCGATGGAACCGTCGTTGTCCATCATCCGGATCGTAGAGTTTTGCTGAAAATGGATGCCACCATTTTCATCCGGGTTGATGGAGGGTTCTTCTAGCGTACGGTTCATGCGCTGGCGCATTTGAAGAAAGGCGTCTTCAAGTCCACCATCCGGGATGATGCCGGGGTGCTTGTTGCCAAAGGCTTGCAGGTTCTGCTCGATTAGGTCACGCAGCCTGGCGGCGTGGGCTTCGGGCAGTCCTTCGAGCATTGGGTCCTGCTGAAGTTGCGCCACGTGATCGGCGGGGCGTTCTCCTAAGGTCACCTCCACCTTGGCGGGATTTCCGCGATGGATGAGATCGACGCGGAGCCGGTCGCCGGCTTTCCGGCTACGGACGGCGGATGACAAAGCTTCGGGACTTTCTACAGCGTTGTCATCGACCTTGAGAATGATGTCATTGACCGAGAGACCGGCTTTATGAGCTGGGCTACCCGGGCTGACGGTGCGGATGATCACCGCCGAGGCGGGTTTGAGATCTAGGTGATCGGCAACCATCTCCGGCAGAGGCGCTGTGGCGAGGCCGAGGAAGGCGACGCTTTCCTGTGGCTGGGCCGCCCGGCCATCCGGCGCTGTGAACGGGTGCTCAGGCTTCATCAGTGCTGCGGGAGGTTCCGCTGTGTCGGGCGGAGGCTCAATGGCGAGCGCTGCGGCGAAGGGGCAGATCCAGAGCCCGCTGATCACACGAGTTGCGGAAAAGATGGCGAATTTCATTTTCATTGGATGGTTGTAATACTACTAGCGTAGTAACTCATGCGGTTTGTTTTTTAAAAAGCGATCAGTCAATTTTTTCCGGGATGATTACGTATTCCACTTGAGGTTGCTCAACCTGGACCGTTTCACCTTTTTGGTTTTTGAGAGTCACTTGGTCGGTGTAGGTCAATCGCAGCACGCGGTGAGGTTGGTTCCTGCCTTGCCAGATGACGCCTTCGTCGTGTGTTTCGCTGAGGTTCCGGTTGTAGGATGCGGGAGCGAAACTCGCAGAGACAGCTGGATTCGTTCCGGGGATGTCTGCCGATGCCGTCTGCCCTGCGCGCGGAGCGGCTCCGGGGAGCATGAGGGCTGCAGCGGCACCCATGACGGCCACGGCGGCTGCGGCGGCGAAATTGAAGCGGAAGATGTTGGAGCGTTTGCTCGGTGGTGCGGCGGCTTCCTTCTGTGAGGCGGTCTTGTGGAAAAGGACGATCTTGTCGTCCACCGCGAAGGGTGTGTCGTGAATGGCTTTCTGAAGGGTTGCCTCAAGAGTGGAGGGAAGTGCACGAGGTTTCAAAGAACGGAGCCGCGATTCGAAATCCAGCTCCCCCGGGGAAAGGGCGGTGGCTCTTCCCTCGGCACAAGCTGTGAGCCGAGCCAAGAAAGAATCGTCCAGTTGGGACGGGGCCAGGGTCCGGAGTTCTTGCTCGGGGAAAGATGGTGTTTTGGGCATATGGACGTTGGATACGGATTCAGAGCAGGTTGAAATTTAGATGGAGAGATCCCCCCGGCGGCGTGCGGAGGAGAGTTCGCGTCTCAAGGCTTCAAGACCATAGCGATACCGGGAGGCCGCTGTGTTTTGAGAAATTTGAAGAACTTCACCGATATCCGCGAAAGTGCGGTCACCCCATATTTTCATAATGATTACTTCGGAAAATTTCGTGGGCAGTTCTTTCAGTGCATTCTCAAGTTGCTCGCGGGTCTCCGCGTCGCCGTCGTCGGAATCGAACCACGGGTGGAAGACATCCTTACCGATAAGTTCAGCATCTGCTGTGACGTTGTCTTCGCGGCGCCTGCGGCGGTCGTCCTTTCGAGAGAGGTCAATCGCGAGTCTGCGGATGGTAGTGTAGAGATACGGCTGCCAAGCTTCCTGACCGCCGACGAATTCTCCGGCGCGAATTTTTTCCACGAGTTTCACGATGGCATCCTGAAGGACGTCCTGAGCGTCTTCGTGTGAGCGGGTCTGCTGCCGGGCGAATAAAAATAACTTTGGGCCATGCTCTTCGATCCACGCGCGCCATGCGGTGGTTGCCGGAGAGCTCGGGGCGGGAGCTTCTGTTTGGGACATGATTTTGGGAGGTATCTGATTAGCGCTACTCTGGAGCCGATCTGTTCCGGGTTCCAGTGATTACAGATTTTGAGGATTGAATGATTAAGCTTTGTGAAGTATTTACGCGCATGGACATTCTGAGGATTTTTTGCGTGGGCGTGCTTGTTCTGGGGGTCACCAACTGCCGGAAGAAAACAGACACCGTGGAGAGCGAACTGAAAGAGGCGGGTTATGAGATGACAGCGAATAGTTGGTTCGGTGCGATCCGAGATGAAGATGTGGCGGTGATGAAGAAGATGACGGGTGGGGGATTCGATGATAAAACCCTCGACGGCAACGGCAGCAGCGGCCTCCACGTCGCTGCGGACCATGGCAGCATGGAGGCTGGCGAGTTTCTTTTGAACCGGGGATTTTCGGTTGATCAGAAATCAGAGGGCGGTCGCACGCCGCTGATGCACGCGGTGCTCGCCAACCAGCCGGAGATGGTGAAATGGCTGCTGAGGCAGGGTGCCGACCCGAAGCTCAAAGACAACGAGGGTTTCATTGCGCTGATGCACGGGGTGACGAAAGGAAGCCGCAAAGCGGTTGAGGAACTGGCACCGTACCACAGGGAGGAACTCGATTCCGCATTGTTGCTGGCGGCTCTGGTCGGGCAGACGGAAGTGATTGATGCTCTGACAAACTATGGTGGCTCGGTCTATGCACGGATGGGGGACGGGCGGACGCCGCTGATGCTTGCGGCGCAGAACGGGCACCGCGAGGCTGCCGCTCTGCTGATCGAGATTGGCGCCAGCCGTTTCGCAACCACGGACGAGGGGCATACGGCGCAGAGTCTCGCCGTTTCCGCAGGCCATGAGGACATCGCGACAATGATCGAAACAGGCTTCGTCGACGATCGGCTCGCTCTGGAGTCCGACGAAGAGGTGGCGGAGGCCATGAACGGTTATCTGGAGGAGTTCGAGCCCGCTGAAGAGGAGGCTGGGGCTGTCGCGGCTGTCGACGAAACGGCTGGCGGCGAAGCTTTAACGCCAGCAGCGGGGTCGGTTGCGAACGAACCGGGCGCGACCACAAACGGTGCGGAGCAAGTGGTCGGCGTGCGCGATGGGAGCGATGGTGAACCAATGGTCGCGGGAGTGGCTGCCAAGGAATATTCCACATCCAGCTCACTGGAAGGGGCGACGATCAGCACGAAGCTTGCGCCGCAGGGTGCCCGCGAGCCTTCTGAACCGGATCTGGTGGGAGAGGCGACAGGAGTGGCTTCAGAGGATTTTCCGCTGGTAATGCGCCATTATCGCCAGAGGGAGCTCCCGGTTGAGGTGAAACAAGTTTCCGGAGGTGTGGCGGCACTTCATCTGGCGGGGCCGGAGCCGCGTGAAGTGCGGCTTGAGGCGGGCGAGACGATTCCTGGGTCGGACCTGCTGGTGGTGAAAGTTTACAGCCGAGTGGAACAGGGGAAGTTGAACGGCGGCGAATCGATTGAGATCGGCGTGGTGGAGGTTGAGGATCAGCAGACGGGTCAGCGCAGAGAGTGGATGGCGGGTCAGCCGGCGGTGAGCCATGATCCGCTGGCGATGGTGGAGGACGCAGTGACTGGCAGAAGATATTTAGCCAAGCGGGGGCAGACGTTTCATTCAGAGGACGGGCGGGAATATGTGGTGAGCGATGTCCGGCCGAATCAGCTGGTGATCGAGGAAACCGCCAGTGGCGAGGTACGGACGCTGGGCTTGCGCGGACCGAAGGGTTAGGCTCATGATGGTCGCGTAGCACTGCAATGGATCAAGAACTGGAACAGGAAGACGAAATGGTGGCGGAGAGCGGATCCCCGGTCCGCCAGTTCGCGGTGATGCTGCCCAACCGTGTGGGGGCGCTTGCTTCATTGGTGAAACTTCTTCGCGGTTCCGCCATTGAGGTCATCGGCCTAAGTGTTCAGGATTCCCGCGATGCGACGGTGGCGCGGATGGTGCTTTCTGATCCAGATACCGCCGAATCAATTTTCTGTGAGAAGGGAATTCCCCACACGATGAGCGAGCTGCTGGTGCTGGCTCTCAAGGAGGCGGGGCCGGGGCTGCTGAAGTGCCTGGACATCCTGATGATCGCGGAAACGAACATCGATTTCGCCTACGCGCTGCTGCCCGGTCCGGACGGGCAGGCTCTGCTGGCCATGCACGTGGAGGATTATGATTTTGCGTGTTCCGTGCTGAACCGCAGCGGCTTCAAGCTGATGTACGAGGAAGACTTGGTGAGGTGAGGGCGGGATCTACCTTCTGAACGCACCCACCACACACAGTAGGAGGAAGCTGGCAAGAGCTATCATCACGCCGAAAGGGAGCCCGGTGGTGACCTCCATATCGTCGTATTTCGCGTCTCTTGGTGGAGCGGCCACAGCCAGCTCTGGTGCTGGACCAGCCGGCGGCGGGGCAATCAGTTCCGAAGCCTGAAGTGCCGGCTGACCGACTTCGTCACGAAGGGCTGCAACTTGCTCGGGGGCGACCGGAGAGGCATCGTTTCCAAAGTTGGAGCGGACGTACGTAAGGACTGCGGCGATCTGTTCGTCGCTCTGGAACGCCATTGGTGGCATCCCGGCGGGAAAGTCGTAGTCTTGGCCAGCGACTCGGATCGGTCCGATCAGACCGCGCAACTGGATCCGGATCAGGTTTTCCACAGGCCCATTCACCCACTCGGAATTGGCAAGAGGAGGAGCGGCAGGACCGCCGCCGCCCTCCTGACCGTGACATGCCCCGCAGAGGAGATATTGCTGCTTTCCAAGTTTCACCTGATCCTCTGAGGCCGGAGCGACCTGATCGTTCGCTTCTGGCTCCTGCAGAGGCGAAGGCTCGAGGGCAGGAGCTGGCTCCAGCGATGGTGGGACCTGGTTGTCCGGACCTGCTTCTTGCAGAGGAGTCGACTCCTGCACGGGCGCGGGGTGCTCCTGAATGCTTGGCTCTTCACCGACAGCCGGGTTTTGCCGCACTGGTGGTTGTTCATGAGGGGCTGCTGCCTGCGCAGGCGTAGCGCCGGTGGCGACGGGCACAAGGGTTTGCTTGGACAGGTTGATACTCGACTGGGGCCTTGCACCGGGGAGTTTGGTTGGATCTACAGTTTCCGGCTCGGGGAGTTTTGCTTTCTCTGGCTCCTCTTTCAATGTGTCGAGCCAAGCGATGAGATCTCGCATTTCCTCCGGTTTGAGGAGATGCTCCATGGAGGGCATGGCGGAGACGGGAGGGGTGGAGGACGCGATGTCGCTGCGCTTGATGCGGTATGCCTTTTCCGGGGTGGCGATGTCGAGCTGGTCGGGCGTTTCTGCCAACAAATTACCGCTGAGGGTTGCGCCGTTTTTAAACGTCACCGCGACGATACCGTAGCCTGGCGCGACGACGGCACCGGGTAGAACCATCGACTGAAGAAAATACGCACGGTCGTGATGGACGGCGATCCCGGCCAGGTTGGGGCCTGCGTCACCGCCTGCGGAATGTGCCTTGTCCTCCGCTTTATGGCAGCGCATACATTGGCCGGTGGGGTGGGAGGTGAAGAGTGAGGCCCCGCTGGCTGGATCGCCGCCTTGGAGAGCGATGTTGAAACTGGCCAGTGGTTCACCATTTTCTGCAATGGCCGTTTCGTAGGCAGCTAGCGCCTCTTTGACGGCCGGTTCCTCCCGGGTCCTGGCTGCGGCGAGGAGCTCGATGGCACTCGGGGACACGCCCTTCAACTCGCGCAGAGCATCCAAATGTTTCACGATAAAGCTGGCGACCTCCTCTCCCTTAATTGGGGCGAGAACCGTCCACGCCTTCTGAGCTCGGGCGTGGTTGTTGGAGTCGATTGCGGCCTCCAAGGGAGCGAGAGCTGCTGCGGGGTTGCGTTTAGCCAAGTTTTCAAGGGCCGTGATGGCAAGCACATCGGCTGTATCGGTGGCCATCTGGGAGAGGAACTCTTCAATCCCTTCGCCTCCGTTTTCAAGGTAGAGGACCAAAGCGGTGGCGCGTGCGTCGGCAGGCAGGCTCCCGTTGCGAACGATTTTTTTAAGCGCTCCGGCGTCCAGCGATGCAACGTCGAGGTCGTAGTGTTGGACCAGTCCGAGGGCGCCTGAGAGGACAAAGCCTTCTTCGGCAAGAAGTTGTGGCAAGGCTTCCAAGAGAGGCGGTTTGATGGTCTCCACACCGCGTTGTTCGAGAGGACGCCAGTATCCGCTGAACTGGTCCGCCGGGAACGGCTTCTCCCAGTTTCCAATTAGCCGCAACGCTTCTTGCCGAACTTCTTCTGGAAGTGAGGAATCAGCGATGACCTTGAGCAGGCGCGCGGCGTCTTCAGCTGTGCCGGAGCGATAAGCGTTGTGGATGAGGCGGCGCAGCATGAAGGGTGTCCACTGCCGCTTTTCGAGAGTATCGAGCAACGCTCCGACCATCGGGCGAAGGTTGTTCATATCAAGATCGTAGACCGCACGGATGGCCTCGTCCTGCACTTTCGGGGCGGCATCGTTAATGAAACGCCCAACTTCCTCGCTATTCAGTCGGCGGAGGGCGACAACTGCAGCGAGGCGAACGGCGGGGGATTCATGACTCGCCAAGGCGCTGATCTGTCGGGGGTCGCTGGCGATGTGCTGAAGCGCGTAGATGGCGGCGTGGCGGAGATAAACGTCCTGATTGTCGTTCTTTTGGAGGAAATCGAGGAGGGCGGAATATTGCCCGAGTGCCTTTAGCTTGCCGATTGCGATGCCGGCGGCGAAAGCGACGCGAGGGCTCTCGTCGAAAAGCAGCTTTCCAAGAGGAAGGGAATCGCCGCCGACGGACGCATCGCCAATTACACGGAGTGCTTGGGTGCGGATTTCCGGATCGGCGTCTTCCAGTAGTGTTACCAAGGCTGCGGCGGCACTCTCACGGACGGACTTCTGGGGGATTGCGGAGAATTCTGCGGACGGGGAGGGCGTTGAGCCACGGCGGGCCACGATCCCAAGTCCCCAAATGCCGTGGATCCGCTCAAGCTGATTGGCTGACTCGGTGGCCTTTTTAAAAAGCTCCACCGCGCCGGGCTTCCGAGTGAGGGCCACTTGGGCACGTAGGCGGACGCGGGAGTCGGCGTGGGCGAGAAGTTTGGCGAGTTCCACGGGTTCCCGTTGGTCGAAGCCCTCAGCAATAATTCTGGATGTTTCCCGGGCCTCCTCCGCGCGATACGTGTTCTCTCCGGCCTCAAGCGAAACAAGGCGACCGTCGTCGTGGGATTTCCAGCCGGTAACGAAGTCACTGATGAAAACGCGGCCGTCGAATGAATACTCGACGTCCGTCGCAGCGATTCCCCAAGCGAACTGTCGGGCGTCAGTCATTTTCATACCAGCTCCCTCCGGCTCCATGCTGAACGACCAGATTCCTGAATTCGCGGCGCCTCCACGGTAGTCGCAGACCAGGAAACGTCCTTCTTCTTGCTGAAGGAAACCGGTGCCCGGGTGGTAAGTCAGTCCGGAAGGGCCCGCTGTCAGCTTGTCGGAAGGTGGAAGGATGAAAGCGGGTTGGTCGTCGCTTTGCTGCTGCCACATATTTTCGGCCATCCACCGGTTCGGAGGGAGTTCTTCAAGCCCGATCTCGCGATGGAATGTATGCATCGCTTGGTGCTCCATCTGCCACCCGGAGTCGCCCCCCTCGACGAGGTAAACCACCCGCGCCGCGTCGCCCATATCGGCGTTGTTGTCGACGCTGAACGCGTTCCCAAACTTGTCGAAGGCGATCTCCTTCGGATTGCGGAGGCCTGTGTGCATCAGCTCGAACCCGCTGCCATCAGGCTCAAAGCGGAACGCCGCGCCCTCATTGGGATACTGATAGGTTTTCCCTTCCGCCGTGGTGAAGGAAAAGCCGCGGTCGCCGACCGTGCCGTAGATTCGCCCGTCTGGACCGAGTGTGAAGCCGTTGAGATCGTGCCCGGAAAGGGAGACGCGGACTCCAAACCCGTCTTGAATCACTTTTCGATCGTCGGATTTACCGTCGCCGTTGGAATCGCGGAGCTGGTAGATTTTCGGGATGCAGGCAAAATAGAGGGAGCCGTCGTAGTAAAAAACGCCCGCTGCAGTGCCATCGAGCAGGTCGTTGAAGCCGTCGGCAAAGACGGTCGACTGGTCCATTTTGCCGTCGCCATCGGTGTCGGAGAGGCGGCGGACGAGCTCGGAATTTGCCGTCATCTGCTCCAGGGATACCTTGTCTTTCCACTTTTCGTGCAGCTTGCGGCGGCCCTCCAGATCAGACGCCTGAAGATCGTCAAGATACCAGTAAAGATGATTCCGATCATCCTCGATACCGGCACGGAAGCGGTGGGTTTCGGAGAGATAGACATTCCCCTGCTCGTCGAACGTCAGGGCCGTGGGGGACTTTAGCTGGTGCTCTTTGAAGGTTGCCTGGATCTGAAGGTCACTTCCCTCCGGGATTGTGACGCCCGGGATTGCACCCGCCGACACCAAGCCGTCCACAAAAGGCTCGCCGCCGCGTGTGGACGGGGGAGCTTTATGGTTGGGGCGATCTGTCAGTGTGAAGTCATCGGCAGCGATGAAGCCCCACTCTCCCTTGGCGTCGTCAACCGCGCGGATGCGGGCCGTTTTTCCCTTGAACCGGGTGAGATTCCACCGGACGGGCTCGAAGCGTTTCGTGCGGTTGCCAGTGGCCTCAAGTACGACCTCGTCGTCGACAAGGAGCTGGACGGCGGTTTTTCCGGCTTGATCGCCACCCGCGATCAGAAACACGAGGTGATCGTCTTTAATGGTGAACTCTGGCGAGACAATCGTCCCGGTCGCATCGTCGCCGCCGTGAGCGGACAGGGCGAACGAGTCATTGGAATAGGCGGTAAAGGGCTTCTCCATCCCATCAAGCTTGCCGTGAACAGGGGAGATACCGAAGGCGGAACCGGTGGTTTGCCAATCGCCGAATCCGTCTCCTTCGAAGGACTGAAAAGCGTTTGCGTGTGTGGTGCCCAGCAGGATCGACGCGGCCACGGAAGACAGGAGATATGGGTGTTTCATAGATCGGCAGGAACTGGAGGAAGCGGATGCGATTCCGTAAGGTCTTCGTTTTATAAGGCGGGGGGCACCGGATTGCCAATGCGAATTCCAAGTGGTGGTCGACCCATTCGCGAGGCGGAACCTCGCGCGGAGGCGATGCATGTCCGGGATGTCACCCGGACCTTCTAAGCGAAAGCGTCGGAGCGGACCTGCCGCATAGTTGGGGTGGCGAGCGGCGCGCGCACAGAATCGGCGGATGTCTCCGCGCAAATAGAAGCTTTGGGAGGAACTGAGGGCACAGTGGCGGAGCAGTCGGCTTTCGGGACACGTAACCAAGCGTGGACGGTGCAATTTGTGGAGAGAGGCGTTGCGCATTGCAAAGCACCCTGAAGGCTGCGGAACAGTCACCCCATTGCAAGCACTTGGATTGCGCCCACGGCATAGCTTATGCGCTACCGTTTTTACACTGGAGGCACGTTCGCCACAGTTATGAAAACCAAAAACAAACTATGAAAGCAATTAAAATTACAGCCCTCGCTTTGAGCTTGGGTCTCTCGACATACGGAATCGCACAGGGACAATCCTCGACCGGCGGAGCGTCTGCGGGCGGCAGTGCGGCAGGCGGCTCGGCCACTGGCGGAACCGCGACAGGGGGAGCCACAACAGGTGGTGCAGCCACCGGCGGTCACACCAGCGGCTCCACCATCGAAGGCCGGAACTTTAACAAAGCGACGATCGATGCCTCCACAATCGGTGGTGATACCACCAGCGGCGACACCATCGGCGGCGACACCACGGGGGGCACCGCAGTCGGCGGTAGCGCCACTGCCGGTGCAAGCGCGGGAGGCTCGGCCAGCAGCACCGACACAGCCCGCGCTATGGACAGCGATAGCGCGCTCGACGATGACGAGGACATCACCTCCACGGATATGGACAACGGGGCCGCCGATTCCGAAATGGACGATGACGACGCCACGGACTCAGCTCCTGGTGCGAGTGGGAGCGCTCCAGGTCGTTCCGGCATGACGCCTCCAGGCCAAGGTGGCAAGAATCCGGGTCTCGGCAAAGGCCGCGACCGTGATAATAGCCCCAGCGCCACTGGCGGCAGCTCGAGGGGTGGCGCGGCTGCAGGTGGAACAGGCGCTGGCGGAAGCGCAACAGGCGGTGATACCACTGGCGGCGCGGCCACTGGCGGCAACACCACGGGTTCAACCATCCAAGGTCGTAATTTCAACAAAGCGACCATCCAAGCCCCAACAACGGGCGGAGATACCACAAGCGGAACGACCGCAAGCGGAGACACCACCGGTGGCACTGGAGTGGGTGGCGCAGCTGATGGAGGCTCCTCCTTAGGTGGCCACGCTTCTAGTGAGTCCACAGATTCGGAGTAAGGTCAGCACCTGAATGAGATCACGAGCCTCCGGCCCTTCTTGGGCCGGGGGCTTTTTGCCTTTTGCCGTTGACGTTTCAAGCATAAGGTTTGCCTTTGCATATACTTTGAAAGGGTGCCAGTGTAGGATATGAAAAACTCGTCACTACTTACAGCTCCCTGTATGCTTGTTATAGGGACGGTTCCGGCACCTGGCTTATCTTGGAGGTCGATGGCCCCCATAGGAAAAGAAGTTTTAGAAGCGATCACCAGCGGAAGCTTCGCCGAGAATCTTGCTTCGTCCTTAGAGGATGGAGCGGCGGTGGAGGGCTCCCGCTTCGAGGCAATACTCAAACCAGCGGAAGGTGATGTGATCGAAGGCTCGGTCCAGGTTGAGAAAAAAAGCGACGAATTAGCTATGGAGCTGGAGGTTCAGGGCTTGGATCCCGGTACCAAGGTGGAGATCGCGTTCCACAACCCGGCCGAGATTCTCGATCCGGAATTCGAGGACATCGCCCCTCTAGTCGGCACGCCCTTGGCAGTAAATTTCCCGGCCCGCGAACTGAAAGCCGATACAAAGGGCAATATTCAGGCCACTGCGGTGATCGATGATCCAGAAACAATCGAGGAGCTGGCAGGTAAGATCGTGGCGCTGCACCTTGCCTCTGGATCCCCCCGACCCGGGCGGGACGTTCCTGCACCGATGAGCGATCCCTTGGCCTACGGCACGATCGAGGTCAAGTAGGGACATTGATCTTATAGTCGCACAAGAGAATCTTTGAGGCTCGATGAACTCGTCAGATTTGCAATTTGCAGATGGTTAGACTGGAGCGAAAGTAATGAATGATCTTGAATAATAACTTTCTGAACGCAGCGCTACTACTACTGGTAACAACCGCCACCCTTCCAGGACAGGAAACCACTGCGACTCCAGGTTCTGCAACCTCAGGGAAGGTGACGCCGGGGAAGGTGACGCCAGGGAAGGTGACCGCTGGCAACGTCACCCCCGGTACAGCTACGCAAGGAAACGTAACAGGAGGAAGTGCGACGGGTGGATCGGCAGTGGGCGGAACTACGACGGGAGGCGACGTGACGGGAGGAACGGTGATAGGAGGCAGTGCAACCGGAGGATCCGCGCAGGGGGCGGCGGCAATGGCGGGAGAGGAGTCTGCTGCAGCCGCAATGCCTGGAAATCCTCCTGTCGTCCCAGAGGGGGTCAAGCATTTCATGGCCATTCTCCGTCCTACGGAGGGCGATCGGGTTTCCGGCTCCATACAAGTGGATCGTAAACCGGATGAGCTGGAACTTAGACTGAAAGTGGAAGGTCTGGAGCCTGGAACCCGAATCTCGGTAGGCTCGCACGTGCCTCGTGCGGTGGTGGGTCCAGGCGAAAGGGCACGCTCGATGTCCGGCAACTCGATGAGGATTGAGTTTCCGAAAGAGGATCTGGTTGCAGATGAGCAGGGCCGAGTGATGGCATCTGCAGTGATGAAGGATCCCGACGCGATTAGTCAGCTCGCTGGCCGAATCGTCGCACTTCATCGCGATGCGAGAAACGCCAGCGCCGATGCCGCGTCACTCCAAGGTGACGAAGATCCACTAGCGCTTGGAACTTTTGAGCCGACTGAGTCTGCTCGATAAAGAGGAAGAAGATGAAGAACGGTCGGCTAGCAGGCTACGCATATGCAGGGAATGCCTTGCGCATTGCAGAGATGATCGGCGGCGGAATGGGAAGAATCCTTTGTTTTGTTAAGGTAGCGAGCCCGGCACGCAATGTGCACTTCGATAACGCCTACGAAGCTCCAAGTGAGGAGCTGAACCAAACCGAAAATATTATCATGAAAGCAATTAAAATTACAGCCCTCGCGATGAGCCTGGGGCTTTTTACCCAAGCGTCTGCTCAGGACCGCTCCCCTAACGAGGTCACACCTCAACCATCCGCAATCGAAGGCGGCCGCTCCTCGCTTGGGGCCGCGACAGGTGGAACAGCCACAGGTCGAAGTGTTACCGGCGGAGAAGCCACTGGAGGCGCTGATAACGAAGCTACCACTGGTGCAGAAGCTGCCGACGGCGAAGCTGCGGCTCGTGCGACCGCCAGCGGCGAGGTAGATGTCGATGCCGACACCAATATGGAAGAAGCGGGAGAGATCAGTGATGACCGTAAGGCCATGGCGGATCCTGACCACGACGATGCTGATACAGGCGCACCCACGGGTGCCGATGCACGCGGCGGTCGCGCCGCAAGTGGTGCACCCGGTTATAGCGATACCGAAGATCCTGTTCCAGTAGTGCCGAGCAGCCCAACCGGGGCCGGTACAGGCGCCCCGACTGGCGCTGATGCAAGAGGCGGCCGCGCCGCTAGCCCTGCTGCAGGCCGCTGATCCACCGCAGTAATTACTCAAAAGCAGGCCACCGATCCGCTCTGGATCGGGGGCCTTTTTTTGTGAATCAAGCGCTGGCGCTGCCCCTAGGCTCTGGAGTCGGTTGAGCCGGGGGGTAAACGATGATCCGCGCGTCAGGGTTATTGTTGATGTAGGCGAATGCCCAGCCAAGCAGGACGGAGAGCTTATTGCGGAAACCAATAAGGAACAGAATGTGGACGAACAGCCATGCCATCCATGCGAAGAAGCCATTCATCTTTAGTTTTCCAGCTTTGAGCACGGCGTGGTTCTTCCCGATGATCGCCATCATTCCCTTGTCCGTGTATTTGAAAAGGGGGCGGAGTTCATGCTTCCTTGTCGCGAATTTTCCCTTTTCCAGCCGGAGTTCTTCTTTCAGCACTTTTGCGATGTGTTCTCCCATCTGAACGGCAGCGGGAGCCACTCCGGGCACGAACTGGTCGTCGCGGTCCCGCATGCCTACGAGATCGCCCGCCACGAAAATGTCCGGATGGCCGGGGATCGAAAGGTCGAGATTCGGCTTCACGCGGCCACCGCGGTCGGTCTCGACGCCAAGTTGCTTGGTCAGTGGACTTGCGGCCACACCAGCTGCCCAAACAATAATTTGAGCTGAGAGATGGGTGCCGTCGTTAAAAACCAGCCGGTCTTTCTGGACATCGGTCACGCGCAACCCATTGCGGACCTCGACCCCCAGCTGTTGGAGCCGTTGTTTCGCGTAGGCGGATTGGTCGGTGTCGAAATGCTCCAGAATCTCGGGCGAGTTCTCGATCAACACAATCTTAAGCCTTGAGGTATCGATCTTGCGGAAATTGCTCTTCAGCGAGCGGAGCACCAGATCGGCGCAGGCACCCGCCAGCTCGACTCCTGTAGGACCGCCGCCGACGATTCCCACTGTCATTAGACTTTCCTGTTCGGAGGGATTATCGGCTAGCTCGGCTTTCTCAAGATTCGACAAGATCTTCCGCCGGATTGCCTGGGCATCAGCAAGCGTTTTTAGCCCTAAGGAGTTTTCTTCCCACTGATCGTTGCCGAAGAAGCTGGTTTTTGCGCCAGCAGCGAGGACGAGGTAGTCGAACTCGTAAATCCGTCCGGAGGCTCCCGTCACTGTCTTCGCCTGAGGAGCGATTTCTGTGACGTGATCCATTAGCACCGACACGTTTTTCGCATCCTCGAGAATTTGCCGAATGGAGCGGGCAATGTCGGGGCCGGCGAGAGAGGCAGTGGCTACCTGGTAGAGAAGAGGTTGGAAAAGGTGGTGATTTGTTCTGTCAAGAAGGGTCACTTGGAAGCGGCCGTCGTTGGCGAGCTTGCGGGCGCACTCGAGCCCGGCGAAGCCTCCTCCGATGATTAAAACTTTACGAGTAGCGGTTTCGTGATCGGCCATGCTGAGACTCTGCCATGCTGAGACTGCAAGGGCAATATGAGCTTGTGAAAAATTTCACAAGCATTCGGGGCGCTTCCTCCGTGACCGTGCTAGAACTGGATGAGAGCTTGCGGTCACCGGCGGTGGGTGATTTGTTGCGCCCAGATGCATTTGAGATTTACGGAACAGGAGCTGGCGACACTGGTGGAGATGCTAAGTCTTGCCGCCAATGTGGCCTCTTGGAATCAAAAGGAATCTTCCGATCAGAAGCTTGCAGAGTATGAGAACTTTGAGAGCAGGATGCTGGAGAAGGCGGCGCACAACGGGCTGGGGGACATGATTGAGTTCGATGAGGAGACGCAGCGCTTCCGGGTGAAGAAGGAGCTGGAGGAGACGCTTTTTTACCACGAGTGCTACGAGGAATTTCGCAATGAAAGCTTCTGGGACGAGCTGACTGTGCGCCTCGCGGACCGCGATTTGGTGAAATCGATCGGGCTCAAAGCTTGGGAGGTACTCAGCGAGGAGGAGAGGCGCGCCAGGACCGTCTCGTGGGAGAAACGATATTGGGAGGAGTTTTCAAAAAACGGGGTGGAGCGCCTGATTGTGATGACACCTCCGGGAGAAGGATAATTTTTTCCCAGCGCAACGATCTTCCGTTTGACATGACGGGGGTTTTGCGGCTAATCCTCCCGTCCGCCACCAGTTGGCGGATCCGGAATCTGGCAGAGTAGCTCAGTGGTAGAGCAGAGGACTCATAAGCCTTTGGTCGGCGGTTCAAATCCGCCCTTTGCCACCAGATTCCGCCGCCGTAATATGTTTTTCGGGGTCTTTGCCCCCTAGTCACAAGTTGCCACGCTTAGCCGTCGCCACC
Source organism: Akkermansiaceae bacterium (assembly GCA_041748235.1). Taxonomy (GTDB): domain Bacteria; phylum Verrucomicrobiota; class Verrucomicrobiia; order Verrucomicrobiales; family Akkermansiaceae; genus Luteolibacter. The sequence goes on from JBGTDO010000091.1 coordinate 53,418, forward strand.
TTTAGCCAAAGCGAGGATGACTTAGAGATGATCATTTCGCCGGAGGGCCGGAGGTATCCTTGTCACCTTCGTTGCCAGCTGGTTCACGACGTTTTCGCGCCAGGAGCTGAAGGCGGTATCCAATCAGGAATTTCAATGCAAGCGCGCGGGATGCCGACGCCCGGGCGCTGGAGAATTTGTTCCTGATGGTAAAGCGGGAGGTGGTCGTTGTATTTGCCCACCAGCATGAAGTCGAGAAGCGCGGCGCTCGCCGCTTCGGGATTCGTGAAAATACGGGAAAAGTCACAATGAATTCGAAATCAACGAGTTGTCCCGGAGAAAAAATCCCTGCTCCTGTAAGGATTAACGATGAAGAAGCACGTTTTAGCTTGAGGATTCTCTCAGCTAGTGCAGAAGTTTATGCCCAATACGAGCGGTAGTCCTGCCCTAGCCCGATCTCTGTCACCATGGCGACCTTACTGTAGTCGTGGCTTTACATCCGGGGAAGGAGGCTCTGCCGGTCGATCTCGCGGACGTAACGTTCGAACCCCAGCATAAACCCATGAAAGCCAATACAGATACCCTGCCTATAGGAGGCGCCCTCGAAAAACGTAACCGTGGCGGATTCTCCGCACTTTGCCTGAGCCTGCTCTTCGCCGCATTGCCGGTTTCGGCCCAGACCTTGGTTGAAGTCGAAAGTGCGACATATCAAGCCACGAACGCCGTTGATACCTACACCTCCAGCTCCGCTAGCGGCGGTGTGTTCCAACGCCTCAGGTCGCGGGTCGACGGCGATTACGTCGAGTACCAACTGAATGTTCCATCCGCCGGAACGTATGCCGTCTCCCTTGGAGCCTCCACAAACAGCAAGGGAGGAATGTTCCAGGTAAAAGTAAACGGTAATTCCGTGGGCAATCCAGTGGACCTTTACAGCACGGTCTCGTCCCAGTTTTCGCCCTATTCCATCGGGAGTGGGACGTTCACCCAAGGCGTGAACGTCGTCCGCCTGGAAGTCAGCGGAGTGAACCCCGCAAATACCAGCGGCGTCTGCCAAGGAAGATTCGACTACATCAGACTGGAGGCGGCTGGAAGCAGCGTGACACTCTCGAACGAGCAAAAGGCTTCCCGTTTCCTGCGGCAAACCACTTTTGGCGGAACAGCCGCCGAAATCAACGCTCTGGCGTCGGACATCGCCAGTCTTGGTGAAACACAAGCCTACGAGGCATGGATCGATCGTCAGTTCGCTCTGACTCCAAGTCTTCACGAAAACTTGCTCAAGGAAATGACCACCGCGAGAAGCGTGCCGACTCACGAAATCTTTACAAACCGCGGAAACGCTTGGCTGACCATCGCGCTGAAACACCCGGATCAACTCCGCCAGCGGGTCGCCTGGGCATTGTCGCAGATCCTAGTGACCTCCGGGGCGACCGACACCAACATCCGCCGCAATCCCTACGGAGCCAGCAATTACTACGATGTGCTGGTGAGCAATGCCTTTGGGAATTATCAGACGATTCTCTACGATGTCGCCCGTCACCCGGTGATGGGACGCTATCTGGGCCATGCGGGAAACAAGAAGGCGAACACCTCCCTCAATACATTTCCGGATGAAAACTTCGCCCGGGAGATCATGCAGCTCTTTTCGATCGGATTGGTCGAACTCCACAAGAACGGGAGCCTGAAGCTCGATGCGAACGGGAATGCCATCGAAACTTACGACAATGACGATATCGTCAATTTTGCCAAGGTGTTCACCGGCCTCAACTACAGTGGTAAAACTTACCTCAGCGCGCTCAATTTGGACATGTCGACTCCGATGGCCGCCTATGACTCGGATCATGACATGAGCTCGAAGACTTTGCTCAACGGAGTCACGACGACTGCGGGACAAGGAACTCTTTCCGACCTAGACACTGCCATCAGCAATCTGTTCAACCACCCCAATGTGGGACCGTTCATCGGCAAGCTGCTGATCCAGCGTTTCACCACTTCCAATCCGTCCTACAGCTACATTTCATCCGTCTCATCCGCGTTCAACAACAACGGCTCCGGCGTCAGGGGCGATATGAAGGCGGTGATGAAGGCGATCCTGCTCAACCCTGAGGCGAGGGATCCCGCCCAGCTGGACGATCCGGAACATGGCAAGCTGAATGAAACGTTTCTCAGCTAT
>JBGTDO010000092.1:0-17532 GCA_041748235.1 Akkermansiaceae bacterium
TGGACCGAGAAAGCCTATGGCATTCCGCCCGAGCAAGTCGTGGGCAGCAGCGGCAAAATGAAATGGGAGATGGTGAATGGAAAACCGGTGCTGATGAAGTTGCCGGAGGTCAATTTCATCAACGACGAGGAAGGCAAACCGGTCGGCATCCAAAAGCAAATCGGTCGTCGCCCCATCGCCGCTTTTGGCAATTCCGATGGCGACCTGCAAATGCTGCAGTGGACCGCCGCAGGTCCCGGTGCGCGCTTTTGCCTCTACGTCCACCATGATGATGCAGCGCGGGAATACGCCTACGACCGCGAATCACACATCGGCCGACTCGACAAAGGTCTCGATGAAGCGGCTGCCAAGGGCTGGACCGTCGTCAGCATGAAAAACGATTGGAAAACCATCTTCCCTGCCACCAACCCAACCAAATAGCAAAACCACACTTGGGACATGCGGGCGCCACTGGCGACCCACCCCACAACAATAGAAGCGATACCTTCAACGATCCCACATCAACCTAAGAAACCATGAAATTAAAACAACATACCAAAGCCATCGCGCTGCTCGCTGCGATCGCCACTACGGCGGTTGCCCAAGCGCAAACCCCGCCGAAAATGAAGATGACCACCGATATTCCGGAGGAAATCACCACGCCGGACATCGTGGAAACGCGTATCGGCACCCTCAAGTTCAACGACGGTTTCCCGACCGACGAAACGGTACAGAAGGTCTATGATAACCTCGCTTTCCAGCGTGGCGTGAGCGTCTTCCTCAGTGCGACAGGAGGAAGCTCCACCGAGGGTCTGCGCCAGGGTCTCGCCAGCATCGGGGTAGATAACAATCAGACGATCGCGCTCTTCGAGAACTTGATGGATTCCAAATCGCTCTTCCTTACTCCCAACACTGAAACCATCTACAACGTGATGTGGATTGATGTGAAGGATGGGCCGGTTGTCCTGGAAGTGCCGCCCGACGTGCTCGGCATCATTGATGACCACTGGTTCCACTACGTGGCGGATTTCGGCCGGGTGGGTCCCGACAGGGGAAAAGGTGGGAAATACCTGCTCGTGCCGCCCGGCTACGAGGGTGACATACCTGACGGCTATTTCGTCTGCCATACCAAGACCTTCGGCAATCTGGTGTTCTGGCGCGGCTTCATCGAGAACGGCAGCACCGCACCGGCCGTGGCAGCTTCCAAGAAATACGCCAAGATCTATAGCCTGAAAGACGCCGGCAATCCGCCGCCAATGAAGTTCATCGATGCTTCCGGCAAGCACTTCAACACCATCGGTGCCGGTACCTACAAGTTCTACGAGGACATCAACAACATCGTCCAGTATGAGCCCAACGAAGCCTTTAACCCGGAGATCCTCGGCCAACTGGCCGCGCTGGGTATCGAGAAGGGCAAGAAATTCAACCCCGATGAGCGGATGAAAAAGATCCTCACGGAAGCGGCGGCTGTCGGCGATGCCACTGCGCGCGCATTGGTGTTCAAGTATCCCGAAGACATCGCTTTCTACCCCGGCAGCGCCTGGGTTCAGGGTTTCGTAGGCGATAACTACAAGTTCCAGTCCCAGCCAGGCGTGAACAATACCGATGCCCTCGTGCACATGCTCTTTTACGCCACCGGCGTTACCCCGGCGATGTCGCTGAAGATCCTCGGCAAGGGCTCGCAGTACGCGCTTGCGTTTGTTGATTCCGACGGCAAGCCGATGGATGGCAGCAAGACTTACAAAATCCATCTGCCGCCGAACGTTCCGGCCAAGGATTTCTGGTCGTTCGTGGTCTATGACAACCAGACCCGCTCCATGCTGCAGACTGACCAGCAGTATCCAAGCATCGGCAGCGAGAAGAAGGGCATCGTGACGAACCCCGACGGCTCGGTGGATGTATGGTTTGCGCCGACCGCGCCCGAGGGCCAGGAGGCCAACTGGGTGCAGACCGTTCCCGGCAAGGGCTGGAGCACGGCTCTGCGGCTCTACGGGCCCGAAGAGGCATGGTTCGACAAGACCTGGCGTCCAAGCGAGATCGAACTCGTAAAATAAACCCATCGCTCTTGAACCACGCGGGTCGGATCATCTGATCCGGCCCGCGCATTCAGAAGCGAAATCCAATCGTCAAACTCTATTCAAATATGAAACTACAAAGCATCACCAAAAGTCTCGCACTTGCCACCGTGTTCGCCCTGCCACTTATGGCACATGCGGAAGATGTGTCACTCGAGGAAGCCCGCACCATCGCCAAGGAAGCCTACATTTACGGCAATCCCCTGGTGGACCATTACCGGATCCAGTATGACTATTTCGTCAACAGGGAGAGTCCGGATTACAAAACCTCTTGGAACACGATCATCAACCTGGCGCGTGTTTTCACCTCGGATGACAAAGCGGTTCAGACTCCGAATTCGGATACCCCGTATTCATTCATCGGAATGGATCTGCGGGCCGAGCCTTTGGTCATCACCGTGCCGCCTATCGAGAAGGGCCGCTACTTTTCGTTGCAGTTCATGGACTGCTACACGCACAACTTCGATTTCGTTGGCAGCCGCACGACTGGCAACGACGGAGGGGTGATTCTTGTGGCCGGGCCGGACTGGAAAGGCGAAGCACCCGAAGGCATCACCAAGGTGATCCGTTCCGAAACGCATTTCGCGTACGTCATGTTCCGCACCCAGCTCTTCAATCCCGCCGACATCGACAAGGTGAAGGAGGTGCAAGCCGGTTACAAGATCCAGACGCTCTCGGATCTCGAAGGCAAGCCCGCGCCCGCCCCGGCTCCTGCGGTGGACTGGCTGACGCCGCTCTCCGTCGCGGACCAGAAGACCTCGCCCGAGTTCTTCAACCAGCTCAGCTTCGTCCTGCAATTCTGCCCCACGGTCGAGTCCGAAAAGGAACTCATGGGACGCTTTGCTAAGATCGGCGTTGGCGCTGGTAAGAAGATCGACGTCGCCTCGCTGTCTCCCGAAATGAAAGAAGCCATCACTGGCGGCATATCCGATGCTTGGAAGGAGCTGGATCATTTGATGAAAACGGATATCGCATCAGGCAAGGTGACCAGCGGCGATGTTTTCGGGACCCGTGCATATCTCAAGAACAACTATCTCTACCGGTTCGCGGGCGCGGTGCTCGGCATTTACGGGCTCTCGAAGGATGAGGCCATTTACCCCATCTATCGCGCGGATGCTGACGGCGAGCCTCTGGACGGCTCGAAGCACGGATATGAGCTGCGTTTCGAACCCGGAAAATTCCCTCCGGTGAATGCGTTCTGGTCGGTCACCATGTACAAGCTCCCGGAAAGCCTGCTTTCGGCCAACCCGCTCAACCGTTATCTGGTGAACTCGCCCATGCTGCCAGACTTCAAAAAGGATGCGGACGGTGGATTCACGATCTACATCCAGCATGAATCGCCGGGCAAGGATAAGGTATCCAACTGGTTGCCCGCGCCGGATGGCCCGTTCTGGATGGCCATGCGCCTCTACTGGCCGAAGCCCGAAGCACTTGACGGCACATGGAAACAACCTGTGCTGAGCAAGGTCAAGTGAACCCCATTCGACACTCCTGACAGCTAGAGACGGAAATATCCAATTAACTTATTGGTCAGCGAGAAGCCGTAATACCATGAGACGAAACACACTGAAATTTCCGCCGACGTGAAAGGAAATGTTTCATCAGACATTCCATAATTCGCAAATCTCTTAATCAGCCACCCCTCAATACAAAATGAATTCCACGAGACAAAACATCCTGCGCATCACTCTGGCAGGAGCAATTACCACCCTTGCCGTTTCCAGCGGTGCCATAAAGGCGGACGCCGCCGAAGCCGCCCCGTCCATCGAGGAGACCAAAGCCATCGCAGAAGAGGGCTTCATCTACGGCCTGCCCATCGTGATGAACTACGCGGTGATGAATGAGTATTCGGTGAACAAGGACTCCGGGCAGTTCAAGGCACCGTTTAACCAGATTAACAATGAGGCCCGCGTCTTTACCTATGAAGACACGGCCGTCGTCACGGCCAATAGCGACACGCCCTATTCCATGTTGTGGCTGGACTTGCGCGCCGAGCCGATGGTGCTGTCCATCCCCGCCGTCGAAAAGTCGCGTTATTTCTCGGTCATGCTCTGCGATGGCAACACTTTCAACTACGGCTACATCGGCAGTCGGACCACCGGGACGGAATCTGGCGATTACCTGGTGGTCGGACCCGATTGGAAGGGCGAGACGCCCGCCGGGATCAAAAAAGTCTTCCAGTCGAGCACCCAATTCTCAGCCGTAGCCTACCGCACCCAGCTCTTTAGCCCGGATGACATGCCGAACGTCGTCAAGATCCAGTCCGGCTACCAGGCGCAGCCGCTTTCAGCCTATCTCAAGGAACCAGCCCCACCGGCAGTACCCGCCATCGACTTTCCGAAAATCGACAAGGCCATGGTGAAGTCGAATTTCTTTGATTACCTCGACTTTTCCCTGCAGTTCGCGCCCGCCGGCCCCGAGGAAAAGGAAATCCGCGCGAGGCTCGCCAGCATCGGCATCGGTGCGGGCAAGACCTTCGATTTCAAGGATCTCTCGCTCGAACACAAGGCCGCCGTCGGATTCGGAATGAAAGCAGGGTCGGAGAAGGTGGACAAATTCGTTGAGGGCATTGGCAAAACCATCAACGGCTGGGGAATCTACACGGCCTTTGGCGACCGCGCCTTTTTCAATGGCGACTGGCTCCTGCGCGCGGCGGGTGCAAAGATCGGCATTTACGCCAACGACGCAGAGGAAGCGATGTACCCGAAATGCCGGAACGAAGCCGACGGCACCCCGCTCGATACGAGCAAGCACAACTACACGATGACCTTCGCCAAGGATCAATTCCCGCCGGTCAACGCCTTCTGGTCGGTCACCATGTATGACGGCAAGAGCCAGCTCCTGATCAAGAACCCGATCAACCGCTACCTCATCAACTCGCCCATGCTGCCCGACATGAAGACGAATGAGGACGGCTCCCTCACCCTCTACATCCAGAAAGACAACCCCGGTCCGGAAAAGGAAGCCAACTGGCTCCCGGCTCCCGACGGCGCTCCCTACCTGATCCTGCGCATGTATTGGCCGAAGACCGAAGCGCCTTCCATCCTGCCCGCTGGCGAAGGCTCCTGGAAGCCACCTGGTATTGTGAAAGCAAGCTAACCGCAAATCGCTTTTGAACCACGCGAGCCGGGTGCAAAAAATCCGGCTCGCGAATTCAGCAGCGAAAACAAAAAAAACAAACTAACAAACCACTCCCATGAGCGTAAAAATCCTGGATGCCGCCGATGGCATCATCACTGTAGAAATCACCGGAACGATCAGTCCTGCGGAACTGGCCGCCACTCAGAAGATCGCCCTTGGCCACCTGCAAGAATGGGGCGGGGGAGCTTTCCTTTGCATCTGCGAGGATTTCGAAGGCTGGACTGGCGGAGACTGGAGCGATCTATCGTTTCAGATCGAGGCCGATCCGCTGATCCGTAAAATGGCCGTCATCGGCGAGAGCCAGTGGGAGGATCTGGCGATGGCCTTTACGGCAAAGGGTATCCGCCCGTTTCCAATCGAATACTTTCCCTCCGGTTGCTTGCCCGAAGCCCGTGCATGGCTCAACTCCTGAATGATTCCAATACCAACACAAAGCCCGGAATGGAAGCTCGACGCGGGCTTCCACCGGACTTTCCTATGAAAAAAAGCACCGCAAGCCAGTTTGGTTTCCGTAGCCCGATCCTCAGGATCGCAGGCTCGCGGGTGGCTATTTTCCTGCTGGCCACCGCGACATGGCTTCCTGCGCAAGAAGACTTGGACGGCAGCTTTGCCACCAAGCCCGCGATCGAAAAGCGGCTCGATGACGTGCGTGGCGAAATCCCGGCGCTCACCCCCACCGGCGATCCGCAACTTGCCGCCTTGCTGCAAAGCCTGGAGGCGACCTGCCAGACCCACCTTTCGGCTCTGACCTTTGCCGAGAATTCAAGTCAGCAGGCTGCCGAAGCGGCCGAGGCCTTGGGCTCTTGGAGCGGCTTCAGCAAATCCCCGCCCTACCCGCTTTCGATGCTCGACAGGATCCGAAACACGCTGGCGGATCTGGATGATGCAAGGCTCTCCGAGGAGGCCATGGTTCGCATCATCGGGCGAGCGGCGGACAGCGCCCGCGATCAGCTTGCGGATCACCAACGGACGCAAAGGCAGCTCCAGGACACGATCGCAGGCTCCTCAGGAAAGACCTCCGACGCCATCCGCGAGCTTGAACGGGTGCGCGTTTCCTCGCGAATCGCAGCGGAGGATATCGCCCGCCTCGACACCCGCTTGCGCGGCGAACGGAGCCTGCTTGCGGCGATCGAATCGAAGCGGCAACTTGCAGCCAAGCAGTTTGAGGCGGCTGCCGACAAGACCACTTTCACCAAGCAGGAACTCGACGAGGTTCTCGCCCGCTTCAACACCTCCCGCAGGGAAGCCCTTTCCGAGCGGAGCGGAACAGGGGGCGAGGAATCCCCGGACAACACGCTGCTCACCTGGAGGCTGGAATTCCTCGAGCTTGAGATTGAGTTCTGGAATCTCCGATACTCCAGCTTCCGAACCCAGGATAAGGAACTCAAGTCCGATGCATTGGTGAAGTTCACCGGCATGAAATCCCGGGTCGACGATTGGGTGGAGATCGGCAAGCTACGGCTCCCCCAGCACAATACTCAGGGAATTTCGGAGTTTGATCCAACCAACCTACGGGCAGCCCTGAAGTCCGCCCTCAGCTTTCAGCGTCAACTCGGCTTCGCCATCGAAGACCTGGGAGGGAGAGGCAAGATTGGGCCGGCCTTCCTCGAGCGGATCAAGGCTCGTTTCGCCACTCTCTGGAATTCCGAACTCTACCTTGTGGATCAGGACTCCTACATCGATGGGAAAAAGGTCACCTCCAGCCAGGCTGTAACCTTCGGGAAGGTCTTCCGGCTTGCCATCATCCTCACCGTCGGTTGGTTCCTGCTGCGGTTCCTATCGCGGCGGTTCGCCATAATGACGGAACGAAAGAAGCGGGTTCTCCCCGCTACGTCCGAGCTGATGGGTCGCTGTGCATTCATTCTCAGTTTCGCGATTTTGCTGATCTATGGGATGAATGAGGTGAGGATTCCCCTGACCGCGTTTGCCTTTCTCGGCGGCGCGCTAGCAATCGGCCTCGGCTTCGGTGCACAGACCCTGCTGAAGAACTTCATCAGCGGCATCATCCTGATTTTCGAGAAACCGATCAAGATCGGCGACCAAGTGGAGGTCGATGGCATCAGGGGAAGCATCCGTAGCGTGGGGTTGCGCTCGTCGGTGATCCAGCACTACGACGGCGTCGATACCCTGATTCCGAACAGCACCCTTCTGGAAAACAAGCTTACCAACTGGACTTACCATGACTCAACCCTGCGGCAGGAAATCAAAGTCGGCGTCGCCTATGGATCGCCGACCCGCGAGGTGGCCAACGCTCTGATGGCGGTTGCCCACGAACACGGATTGGTCGTGGATAAGCCCGCACCGGAAGTGCGGCTGGACGATTTCGGTGACAACGCATTGATCTTCACGCTGCTCGTCTGGCATGACGCAAGGAAGGTTCCACGCGCCACCCTGGCAAGCGATCTGCGCTTCATGATCGACAAGATCTTTGCGGAAGCGGGCTTCGTATTCGCATTTCCGCAGCGCGACATTCATTTCGATTCCGGAGCCCCCCTACACGTCGAGCTTCGCCGAGCGTCTAGCAGGAAAAATGAATTCGATTCACCGTCCAAGGTACCCCACAAGGCCTCCATACCGTAAACTTCTCATCACATGATAAAGAATCTCCTGCTCTCCCTCTTTTTGATCGCACTCGTTGGCTGCGCCAAGGATGTCGTCGTCAAGCAAGTCCAACCGCAGCGTGCAGGCTTCGCTACCGAATCCAGCATCTCCCAACCATCCCTGGAGAGCTACCTGGACGCAGCCGAGTCCGCTTGGAAAAAGCTCGAGGCGAACCCCTCAGACTCCAAGGCTCTCGGCGACTACAACTTCGTCGTCGCCAGGATCTGCAGCTCCATCCGCGCCAACAAGATGCGCCCCTGGAAAGCACCGATCCAGGTCGGCTCCCGCTCCATCACCTGGAAGCCTGATCCCCGTCCCGACTGGAATCCGGATCTCTACGATATCATCCCGACAGACCAGCTCGACATTTCCGGCAATTGGGTCGATGTGCGCGAAACCAAGGCAGGACTCGGCGCACCCGTGGTCGCCAAGCGCCAGGCCGACCAGGCGCATGAGTATGCCCCCACCCCGCATTTCTTCTATTCCGCAACCGCCGTCATCCGCTTCGAGGGATCCCGCGCCGTCCTCGCCTTCGAGGATCCGCTCGAAAAGGAAACGGTAGTGGCCGGCGGGCACACCTATCCGCTCGCAGCCGGCTATACCGCTCCGCTCGCGATGGTGTTTGAGGAAATGGAACCGGAAAACCTGAATCTGCCGCGCCTGCTGCACCCGGGCGATTTCGCCGACACCACCAAGCTCGCCCGCCTCGAGATCTTCGATCCTGACAAGACCGTCATCCTTTTTGTCCATGGCCTCATGTCGTCTCCCTCCACGTGGTTTCCGCTCATGAACCACCTCCGCTCCTTCCCGGAGATCCGCAAGAACTACCAGTTCTGGTTCTTCAGTTACCCCAGCGGCTACCCCTACTCCTACTCTGCCGCCCTGCTGCGACAGGAACTCGATGTTGCCGAAAAGCGATTCCCAATGAAACACAAGATGGTTGTGATCGGCCATAGCATGGGCGGCTGCGTCAGCCGGGTGCTCGTCACCGACAGTGGCATGAAGATCTGGAACGCCATGTACACATTACCTCCGGAAGAAATGGACATCCTTCCCGAGCACAAGCACATCCTCACCGAATCCGCCATTTTCGAGCATCGTCCGGAAGTCGGGCGTGTCATCTTCATCTCCTCCCCCCACAAGGGTTCTGATCTTGCGAGCAATTGGTTTGGTCGCCTTAGTACAAAGCTCGTAGAGCTGCCATCCAAAATGGCGATCATCGGGGCTGAGGAGGCGAAGTACCAACGCCATGAGCCGGGCGTGCTTCAACTCGCCCGTTTCCCCGACAGCGTGGATACGCTCGCGCCCAACAATGATTTCGTTCTCGCGCTGAAAGACATCCCCATCGCCCCCGGCATTCCTTACCACACGATCGCCGGTGACCGCGGGAAGGGCGATTCTCCGGATTCCAGCGACGGCGTTGTTCCCTACTGGAGCAGCCATCTCCCCAATTCACGGTCACAAAAAATCGTTCCGAGCCATCATGGCGCGCACCAGAACGATGAGGCCATCACCGAGGTCAGGCGTATCCTCGACCTGCATATCGAAGAACAACGGTGAATCCATCCGGTGCTTGGACAGTTAATGCCACACTAAGCCAACCCCTTTCAAATCTAGTAAACTACCAAACAATATCATGAAAAAACAAATCGCAATCGTCTCAGCCGCCATGATCGCGGCTTTCGTACCAGCCATCGCGGGCACGCCCGACATCGAGATCCCTCTCGAACCGGTCGCCTCCACCGATGCCGACTGGAGCTTCGATCTCGCTCTCTATGCCCCGTTGATGGGATTGGATGGGAAATCCGGCGTTGGCCCGCTCGTCTCCGATCTCGACATATCCTTCTCGGACATCCTCGACAACCTCGATGCTGCCTTTTCCGGAGCATTCACTGCACGCTACGACCGCTGGTCGGTCACCGCCGATCTGATCTGGTTGAAGCTGTCGGATTCCGCTAGCCCCGCGCTCAACTCGCGCGTCGACGTGGATCTGCAACAATACATGGGTTCTCTCACGGTGGCCTATGAGGTCTTCCGCAACGATAGCACCTCCGTCGAACTCGTCGGCGGCGCTGCGGTCACCAGCCTGGATGTCGACATTGACCTCTTTACGCCGCTTCTCCCCATTACCTCCCGCAGCGCATCGGATTCGGAAACATGGATCGATCCGATCATCGGTGTGCGACTCAAACACAAACTCTCCGAGCGCTGGTCTCTCTTTGGCACCGGCGTGGTCGGCATCGGTGGTGACTCGGATGAGTATTGGCAGGCTTTAGCAGGTATCGGCTACCGCATCAACGACAACGCCAGCCTCGCACTGGCCTACCGTGCGATCTCCGTCGATTACGAGGACGGCGGCTTCCTCTATGATGCCACGGCTAGCGGACCGAACCTCGGACTGATCTTTCACTTCTGATGCAGGAAAGATCCCGACGGACCCATCTTTCGGATCAACTGAAGATCGCACACCACTACAGCCAGCATTTTTTCTCCATACAAATAACAGAAACAACAAAACAAAATGAACAGAATGAAACACAGAATCGTATCCGCCATCGCACTCACTGGAGCCCTGCTTCTGACTTCCTGCGCCACCAAGATGTCTTCCGACCCGAATGCTCCGACCAGCGCGCCTTCCGGCACTGTAACCTTTGAAGGAGGGCAGGCCGCTTACTGGGCCTCGGCAACGGGAGGGAAGGGAACCCTCAATTATAACGGCAGACGCTATGGCTTCACAGCGGCCGGAGTCGGGGCAGGTGGCACCGGTGGCCAAAGTGTCTCGGGCACGGGAAAAGTCTACAATCTCAATAGTCTCAGCGACTTCGCCGGCACCTACACCTCAACGCGCAGCGGATTCACGATCATCAAGGGGAAAGTCAACGCCAAGCTGACGAACAACAAGGGCGTGGTCATTTACATGTCGGGAGTGACCCAAGGCCTGGCCAGTTCCGCAGGAGTCTCCACGGTCACCGTCACATTGGACTAAAGTTTCGAGCATTCCTGAGGACGCTGCCCGCGCAACCAACCGCGGGCAGCATCCAACAGGAGACCCCAAAGCGGGTACGCCAGCAATTGAGACGCCATGCATAAGATCGCCTACCATTCACTGACCATCGGTCGCCGCGCAATCGGCTACGGTTTGTTCGGGGTATTGGTCACGCTGCTTGTTGTAGGCGTCCTTTACCTGAACAAGCGCCCCGACCTGAGCATCTGGCACACGGTGGATCTCGACGAGGAATTCACCCGCAGCTCAGGCATCAAGAATTTTGCAGGATACCTCGAACTCGAGGAACGCCTGTTCGATCAGCTTGAGAAAGAGGTTTACCAAAAGACCGGCCCGGCGGACGCGGATTCGGTCAACCGCTACCAGCATGGCGGTATGATGGATCCCACGGCAATAGAGCCGAACTGGAACCGTACTTTCGAGCTCACCCACGACAATCCGCAGGCGGGTGTCCTCCTGCTCCACGGCATGTCGGACTCACCCTACAGCCTCCACCACCTTGGTGAGAGTATGCATGCAGGCGGCGCCTCGGTGATCGGGCTGCGCATCCCCGGCCATGGCACCGCGCCTTCCGGGCTCGTCGAAGTCAAATGGCAGGACATGGCCGCAGCCGTCCGCCTTGCAGTGAAGCACCTCCGCTCATCCGTCGGAGAGAAGCCGATCTATCTAGTCGGATATTCCAACGGCGGCGCATTGGCTGTGCACTACGCCCTCGAAACCATCTCCGACTCCAAACTTCCGAACGTCGATGGGCTCGTCCTCCTTTCACCCGAGATCGGCGTTTCACCGGCGGCGTCAATGGCCGTATGGCAAGGCCGCCTCGGCCACTGGCTTGGCCTTGAGAAACTCGCATGGAACTCCGTCTCCCTTGAATATGATCCATATAAATACGGCTCTTTCGCCGTGAATGCCGGGGATCAGGCATACCGTATCACCAAGGAAATCGACCGCATGCTCATCAGCCTGGCGAAAGAGAAAAAACTCGGCACCTTCCCCCCCACTCTCGCCTTCCAATCCGCCGTCGATGCCACCGTTTCCGCGCCTGACCTCGTCACGCGACTCTTCGATAGGCTCTCGGGCGACGATCACGAACTCGTTCTTTTCGATCGCAACCACGGGACGGAGATCCAACACCTCCTGTCCGACAATGCGGTGAAGCCACTCGCCGACCAACTGAAAGGGGACACCAAACCCTTCACGCTCACGGTGCTGACCAATCGCCACACAAAAGGTGTCGCATCCCCGAAAGTCCAGATCCGCCGCCGCCTTGCCAAGCAGACCGAAATCGAAACTTCTGACAGCGGAATGAGCTGGCCGCCGGAGACCTACTCCCTCTCCCACATTGCACTTCCGTTCCCACCATCGGATCCCGTCTATGGCAGTGGAGAGGGCGGGAAGAACATCACACTCGGAAATCTTGCCCTCCGCGGAGAGCGCGGGGCGATCGCCATCCCCCCCGGTGACATGCTGCGCCAGCGCTGGAATCCTTTCTACCCCTTCCTTGAAAAACGCGCCCACGAATTTTGCGGCCTGCCTATTCCTGGTTCCTAGCGGGCACATCTGAATCTCTCCGACAAACACCACTCAACTCCATTTTCCAAGCAAACCAACTGTCAAATCAAACCATTAAAATTATGAAAACAATGACCCGCATGTTCAACATCATCCTGCCCCTCGCGGCAGGGTTGTGTGTTTCCTCCATTGGCCTTGCTGCCGATGAAAATCCTCCACTCGATGATCCCGGTTGGCCTCGCGAGTTTGTCGTAAATGACCAGAAGCTCACGATTTATCAGCCGCAGGTGGACGAGTGGAAAGACCACTCCACCATGCATTTTCGCTGCGCCATCCAGGTCGAAGGCGTACTGAAGGAAGCCAAGTTCGGCGTCGCCGAAATCGATGCCGCCACACTCGTGGAATCCACCACCCGGGTGGTGAAACTCTTCTCCACCAAGCGTGAGATCCGCTTTGCGGGTGTCACTCCGGAGGAGGCGAAGACCCTTACGGACGCTGTGGACACACTCAGCCCGCCGGAGCGACTCGTTACCATCTCGCTCGACCGCCTGCTGACCTGCCTCGATCCGGAGACGGCAGCCACGCAGAAGCCCGTCGATATCAGCCTCGCCCCGCCGCCGATCTTCTACAGCAGTAAGCCCGCCGTGCTCGTCATCTTCCTCGGCGACCCGCAGTTCAAACCGGTCGTCGCCGACAATCCGGATCTCATGTTCGCCCTCAACACCAACTGGGATGTCTTTTTCCAGCCTTCCACCAAAAGCTACTATCTGCTCAACGTGGATCACTGGCTGACGGCCACCTCCGCCGAAGGTCCCTGGACAGTCGCCAAGGATCTTCCGAAAAGCCTCAGCAACCTTCCCGACAATGAGAACTGGACGGAAATCCGCAAACACATCCCCGGCAAAGATGCGGCGGTAGCCGATCAGGTTTATGCGAGCAAAACACCTGCCGAACTCATCGTCACCGATGGCGATCCCGACTACAAACCCATCCCCGATACCCGCTTGCTGGAAGTGACCAACACCGAAAGCCTGCTGATGCTTGATTCAACCGGCGGAAAATTCTACTACCAGGCAGCCGGCCGCTGGTTCAGCGCCCCCAAGCTCGAAGGCCCATGGAGCGCCGCAAGTTCGGATCTGCCGGAAGATTTCGCGAAAATCCCCGACGACCACGAGCTCGCCTTCGTCAAGGCCACCGTCCCGGGAACCGATGAGGCAATTGATGCCGTGATGCTAGCCTCAGTGCCGCAGTCGACATACGTCGATTCCACTAAGGCTCCGACCCTTGAGGTGTCCTACAAAGGTGATCCTGATTTCCAGCCCATCCCCACCACGACGGTCAAATACGCAGTCAATTCACCTTACTCCGTCTTCCTTGTGGACAACGGCTATTACTGCTGTGACCAGGGCGTGTGGTTCACCTCGGAAACCGCGAACGGCCCATGGGCATGGGCTACCTCGGTGCCTCCTGCGATCTACACGATCCCGGCTTCCAGCCCTACCTACAATGTTACTTATGTCACAGTAAAGGAGTCCACGCCAGACACCGTCATCTACAACCACACCGCAGGCTACAGCGGTGAGTATGTCGCAGCCAATGGCGTGCTGATGTTCGGTGCCGGACTGATCGTCGGGGCCATCCTCAATGATTCCCACAATCACTACTGCTACCCGCCCGTCGCATGGTATTCCTATGGCTGCGGTGCCGTCTATCGTTACGGCTACGGCGGCTATTATGGTGCCGCAGGCCGGATCTACGGTCCATATGGCGGTGCCGGATATGTCGCTGCCTACAACCCCAAAACCGGATTCTATACGCGTGGGGTGTATGCCTACGGCCCTCGTGGAAGCGCCGGCTACCGCCAGGCCTACAACCCTTACACCGGCACCTATGCTGCCGCCGGGTACCGTGCCACACCATATGGCAGCGTCGCAAGAGGACGTGCTTACAATCCTTACACAGGAGCCTCCGCCGCAGGCGGCCGGGTCAGCACCGCCTACGGCTCTGCTGGCCGCGCTGCCGCCTACAATCCCCGGACAGGGAAAGGCTTTGTCGCAGGTGGCGTCTCCGGTGACAGAGGAAGCGCCGGTGCCATACGTACCAACCAGGGAACCGGTGTCGCCGCATGGGACACCCGCAACGGCCAAGGCGCAGTTGCCAAAACGAAGAGAGACAATGTTTACGCCGCCCGCGACGGCAACGTTTACAGGAAGAGTTCGGACGGCAACTGGAGCAGCAACACAGGCGACGGCTGGAAACCGGTCGAGAGGCCACAGCCCAAACCAGAGCCGAGAGCCCAACGGAAACCACAGCCGAAACCCGAACAGAGAACCCAACCAAGACCTCAGCCCAAACCGGAACAGAGAACCCAGCCGCAGCGCCGGACAAGCACCCCGCGGACCTACGACCGGCAGTCCCTCGATTCCATGTCGAGAACCCGCGAACGGGGCAACACCCAGACCACGCGCACCCGTTCCTTCCAGGAACCCTCTCGCTCCGGCGGCGGGAGAGAGAGGAGCGGCGGCGGAAGAAGTCGCCGCTGAAGCTAATCCGCTGGGAATACGCTTTTACCCATCCTTGGCAGAAGCATGAACTGTGACCTTGAATCAGCCGACACGCGGACAACCGATCGATCCAATGGAAAGATGTTGATCCGCTCGCTCGGGCTGTCCCTCACGGCGGCTCTCCTCTGCCAATGCTCCGCACCGATCTCGGTGCGGATGTCAGAGCCCGTTGCGCCCGCAGGCGCAACGGTGGCCGTGGTGGGCACGGGGCAAATGCTTTTCTCCATCCGGCAATACCATGATCGTATCCTCCGGGGTGATGACTCTGCAATCCCGGCCTACAATTACTCCGTCGCCCGCCTTGTTGAGGAAATCAAACGCGAAGACTCCGATCCCTGGCGCCAGACCCTGGCTTTCCCAAGTTCCGGTGATTCCATTCGCCTCAAGGGGATTTGTCCTCCGGGGTGCGATCCTGGCGTAAGCCAGCTGATCCCCGCCGACACATTGGACTTCCGTGGCAAGTATGCCGACTTCGCATCGAAAACTGAAGGCCTGGGCGCACCTGTCGTCGAGGCGAATTCCTTTGATAAGATCGGGCACACTCAGTTCCGCAAAAACATTCCAATCCGTAATCTAACAGCTCTAGTCTCCTTTAAAGGGGATCTCGCAACCATCGAGCTTGTCGATCCACATCAGGTGGAGCACGTCAAGTTCGGCACACGCAGCCACCGACTCGCCGCCGACTACGGAGTCTCCATGATGCTAGCCCTTTCAAAGGCACGTGTGGACAAGCTTGGCCTCGCTCGCCTCCTGCACCCGTCCCGCTACGACAACACTGCAAACCTGAATTTTATTCAGCCCTACGATGAGAAGCGCATTCCGGTGCTCTTAGTCCACGGACTTGACAGCACGCCGGCGACTTTCGCGCCGATGTATTTCAAACTGATGCAGGATCCTGAAATCCGCAAAAACTATCAATTCTGGGTCTTCAGTTACCCGAGCGGCTACCCTTATCCATATTCCGCCTCCTTGCTTCGCCGCGAGCTAGATGAAGTGAAAAGCGAATTCCCCGGCCATCGGAACATGGTCATCATCGGCCATAGCATGGGCAGCCTCATCACACGCTTGATGGTCACCGATGCTGGCGACGATCTTTGGGGCAAGGCCTTTGGGAAAAAGCCCTCGGAAACACAATTTGCCGGCCATAGCCGGGACATCCTAATGGACACACTTGTATTCACTGATCGTGCGGAGATTGACCGTGCAGTCTTCTATTCGGGCCCTCACCGAGGTTCGGTCCTCGCCACGAACTGGATCGGTGGCATCGCCACCCGCCTCGTCAAGGTTCCCGGCATGCTCGCCGACACGCGCAACGTAGTCCTCTCCGCCGCAACGGCGGACATAGCTGGCCTTGTCATGCAAAGCGCGCCCAACAGCATCGGCACCCTTTCGCCGAAGAATCCGTTCGTCAGCGAGGTCAACAAGCTGCCAATCGTGCCACGGATTCCCTATCACAGCATCGTCGGCGATCGCGGCAAGGGTGATACGCCCGACTCCTCGGACGGCGTGGTCGCCTATTGGAGCTCACACCTCGTAGGTGCCGCATCCGAAAAGATCGTTCCCTCCGGCCACGGTTCCCACGAGAACCCGGAAGGCATCGAAGAAGCCCGCCGCATCCTCCTGCTCCATCTCAAGCAAAATCCGTGAACCAACAAGCAGACAAAACCATGAAATACATCATCCGCCCCATAGTCTCCGCCGCCGCACTCATCGCCGGCAGCCTCGCATTCAGCAACTGCGCCAGCGGTCCGGTCGCAGCGATGAATGCCTCCACCGTCAACCCGCGCGAACTCGCTGCGGACTCACGCGCTGCCTTGGATACCCTTTATCGTACCAAGCCTGGCACCCGTGCCCTCGGAGCCAAAACCAAAGGCATTCTTGTCTTCCCTGAAATCACCAAGGGCGGCCTGATGGTCGGCGCAATGGGCGGCAATGGGGCACTCATCCGCAGTGACGGAACGATCCAAGACTTCTACCAGACCGGCGGAGCATCCTACGGCCTCCAGGCAGGCGTCCAGAAATACGGTTACGCCCTCTTCCTCATGGACAACGAAGCCTTCGCAAACATCAACCGCAGCGGCGGTTGGGAAATCGGTTCCAGCCCCACCCTCGTCGTCGTCGATGAAGGAATGTCCGGCTCAATCTCCACCGGCACGATGGACAAGGGGACCTACGCATTCTTTTTCAACCAACGCGGACTCATGGGCGGGCTCGGCCTCCAAGGCTCCAAAATCACCCGAATCAACCCACCACGCTGATCCAAAGCACCGTCCGCCGCCTGATCCAGAGTTCCCTTTCCGGGGGCTCGGGCACAGGACTGGGGATACCTGTTCGCGGGGGCTAGCGCACGAGGGTTGGGTAGGAAAGGTCGAGGGCGCCGTTCTCGCGCATCCAGCCGCAGAGTTTTTGATCGCCGTCTAGTGGCGCTCCCCCGCGATGAACGGGTCGTCGACCAGGAGCAGGATCTCCCCGCGGATCGATTCAGGCGGGGCGGTAGGCGATGCCATTGACACCCATGGAAAGTAAGCGGGGTAAACTCGACCCCTGGCTCTGTTCAGGCGACGCGGCTCTTGCGCCTGCGGGCTTCGGCGATCCGGGCGGGCGTGAGGGTGGCGATGACTGCTTCATCGGTCAGGCCGGGCAGGGTCTGGAGGAG
>JBGTDO010000093.1:0-70462 GCA_041748235.1 Akkermansiaceae bacterium
GAAGTTGGATCATTTTGAGCGGTATTTTCATCCGGCTGCGCGTGGGTCAGCTCGGTATCTGGGATGTGGCAGTCCTCACCATTGCACGCGAGATTGGAGTCCTGCTCGGTGTTTTTCTCTGCCCGCTTCACATCATCTTTATCGAGATGGTTTTCTGGATCGGTTTCGGGATGGTCTTTGGCGGTCATGTTAGAGATTACCGCAGTAGGCCGGTTAATCAAATCGACAGCTCAAGGAACTCCTCGATGGCACGGGAGGGATCATGGGCACGCATAAGCGTCTCGCCGATCAGCACCGCGTTGGCTCCGGCGTTGAGAGCGCGGAGAGCGTCCTCATGTGTTTTGATGCCGCTTTCGGAGACCAGCAGGACATCGTCGGGAACTTCCTCGGCCAGGCGCTCGGTGGTGGCCATGTCCACTTCAAAGGTTTTGAGATTCCGGTTGTTGATTCCGATCAGGTCGGCTCCCAGTTCAAGCGCGCGCTCCATCTCCGGCAGGTCGTGGACTTCCACCAGCACGTCGAGTTGGAAAGATTTCGCCTCGTCGTAGAGGTGCCGGAGGAGCTCGTCATCGAGAGCTGCGACGATGAGAAGAATTGCATCGGCGCCGGCGATCACCGCCTCGTGAATCTGCAGGGCGTGAATGGTGAAATCCTTCCGCAGCAGTGGCACGGGGGAGAACTCGGCGATTTTGGAGAGGTAACCGAGGGAGCCTTGAAAATATCTTTCATCCGTCAGGATCGAGAGGCAGGAGGCACCGCCGTCGATGTAGCGGCCTGCCTGGCGGATTGGATCGAAGTCAGGATCAATAAGGCCGACTGACGGCGACGCCTTTTTTACCTCCGCAATGAGCCCGAGGTGCTGAGGCCCGCGATCGAGAGCAGCCCGAAACCCGCGGAAGTCGTTGCGCTGCAGAGCGGCGGCGCGGAGGTGTGCGGCGCGGGGCAGCAGGGCCTCCACCTCCTGGTGTTTCGTGGCGATGATTTCAGCAAGTTTGTCGGACATAATTCGGCTGCATGTGGGTAGAATCTGGGGCGGGAAGTGTGGAGTCATTTTTTCGCAATTTCGCCTAAAATTCTCTTGAACGATTCCTGCTCCCGGATAACAACTCCGCACGCGCATTGCGACGCGGGCGTAGCTCAGTGGTAGAGCGCCACCTTGCCAAGGTGGATGTCGTGAGTTCGAATCTCATCGCCCGCTCCATTTCCCTCAAATGGGAATGAGAGTCGGCCAAGCTGGTGACACAAGTGTGACACCAGCTTTTATTTTGACTTGGGATGATGAGGATGTGGTAAACGGCCTGGGAGGATTCGATCCGCCGCCACGGAATCGAGCGGTGCGGCCGGTTCTATATCCTGGGTAGGTAATATAGACATATTTCGACGTATTGGCTTCCCCACAGGAAGAGGGGCTGGTAACAAGCGGATAGTGAAAAGGAAACCCCTCATTTCCCTAGTTGTCACCGCAGCGTGCTGTTTTGTCATGGCGGGCAGCGGCGTGGCGCAACAAGAGCTCGCAGAGGCACTTTTCTTGAAAGGCAAGTATGAGGAATGCCTGGAGGCCTGTGAAAAGGCGATTTCCATTGGGGCACCTCCGGAAGTGGCCGCACATGAGCTCCGAACTTTGCTGACGCTCGGGAGGTATGACGAGGCGAATGCGAAGGCCGTGGAAAACTGGAGAGCGAACCGTTACGATCCGGTGGTGATGCACGCTGTGGCCGAGGTTTTCCAGGCAGCCGGAGCGGCCAAGAAAGTGGAAGAAGTGGTGGCTGTGCTGATGAACCGCCTCCCTCAGCCGCCTTGGAGCGAGGGCTCAGCTGCGCTGGTCGCGTATGCAGAGCTGATGGTCATGGCAGGGGCTGACGGGAGAAAGGTGCTCACCGAATTACTTGAGCCGGCAAAGGCCGCAGAGCCGAAAGAAAGGGATTCTTACCTTGCCATAGGAACATTGGGGCTGAAGCACCATGACATGGAGCTGGCGGCGGAAACCTTCAGTGCTGGACTTAAGCATTTTCCCAAGGATGTGGAATTTCTATTGGGCATGGAGCTATCCAAGGTTCCACTCCCGGAAGCGGAGGTTGACGAAGAAGGCGGCATCGCCGGATATATCGATTTGGCTCTAAAGGAGAATCCAAGCTTTCCGGATGCACTACTGTATAAGGCGCAGGAATCGGTGGGGCGGAAGAATATCGAGGGGGCGGGGGAACTGCTGACGCGCCTGTTCGAGGTGAACCCGTCGCATCCGGAAGGCCATGCGCTTGCTGCTGCGATCTCGCTGCTCATGGAGGATGTGAAAGCGGCTGAGCTTTCCTTGAAAAAGGCGCAGAGCTCCTGGCAGGGGAACCCGGCGGTGTGGAGCATCGTCGGCGAAACCTTGGCGGGGCAATACCGGTTTGCGGAGGCCTTGGTGTATCTCAAAAAGGCTGCTGTGGCTGCCCCTGATTCGCCGGAAATACTCTTCGAACTCGGGTCAAACCAGCTGCGTTTCGGCAAGCTCGAGGAGGGCTGGGCTAACGTGGAGCGCGCCCACCAGCTAGATCCCTACCACGTTGGTGCCTTCAACCTCATGGCCCTGCGCGATAAAATCGGGGACTATCCCATATTGAAGGATGATAATGTGATGCTCCGGATGTCACCTGAGGACATGGCCGTCTTCGGGCGGCGGGCACTGGAACTGGCGGTCCGGGCCAAAGAAACCCTGTGCGAAAAATATAGGATGGAACTCTCCCAACCGGTGATGGTCGAGATGCTCCCGCAGCAGGAGGATTTCGCGATCCGAACGTTCGGCCTTCCAGGCGGGGAATCTTTCCTCGGGGTCTGCTTCGGTCCGCTGATTACCATGACCAGCCCTCGCGGCAAGCTGGGTCGAGCAAACTGGGAGTCCGTGCTGTGGCACGAAATGGCGCACACGATCACCCTCGACAAGACCCGGCACCGGATACCCCGCTGGCTCTCGGAAGGGATCAGCGTGTATGAGGAAAGACAAGCCCGTGAAGGCTGGGGACAGGGCATGAATTCGGAATTCCGAGCGCGGCTTCTGGAGGATGAATTGATACCCATCGAGGAGCTCGACAAGCTTTTCGCGGGGAAGGACATCATGCTTGGCTATTACCAGTCGTCGCTGGTGGTGGAGTTTATCATTGCTCGTTTCGGTATGGAAGCGATGCGCGGAATTCTGGAAAATCTTGCTTCTGCTGTTCCAATGGAAAAGGCGTTGGAAGCCTACACTTCTGGCCTTTCCGAGCTGAACCAGGAGTTCAAACAGTTCGCCAGAAGCCAAGCAGAGGCCTACGGGCCGCAGTTGGACTGGGAACCCGTCACTGACGCCGAATACAAGCAATACCGCGACAACCCCGAGCAATGGGTTTCAAACAATCCCGAGCGCTACGCGACTTCGATGATGGTTGCTTCAAAACTGCTTGAAGAGGGAAAGTGGGAGGAGGCGAAGGCTCTAGCTCAACAGGTGATTCAAGCCGTTCCCCACAATCGCGAAGAATTCAACCCTTACCAGGTATTGGCAAATGCGTGCAAGGGCCTTGGCGATCTTTCAGGGGAGCACTCCAGTTTGGCGAAGCTGTTCTCGTTAGATGCGAACCGCGCGGAGGCCGCAGCACGGCTTTTGGAAATGGAAGGAGCGGATGCGAATGACGCCGAGAGGATGCTGGAGATCAATCCTTTCCACGAGCTCGCGTACCGGACCCTTGGAAAGTCCAATCTGTCACGGAATGATTATGAAGCTCTTCTCGCGCTGGAGCCACGGGATGCCACCCGGCTCCATTACGAACTCGCTGTGACCCTTCAAGAATCCGATCCGAAAGCTGCCCGCCGCCACGTCTTGCAGGCGCTGGAGGACAACCCTCGGTTCAAGCCCGCCTTGAAACTTCTCGTCGCCCTCAACAAGTCCCCATGAAAGCCATCTTTGCCATTTTCGCCGTTGTGACTTGGCTGCCGCTTTCCGCACAGATCATGTCCGACCGCAGGGGAGTCGCCGATTGGGAGAACGACCCGCGTTTTCCCGATGACACCTTCCGTTTCGTGCGGCTGCGCCCGCAGTTTCATTCCAAATGGCGCACGGACTACCCGGACAGCGATCTGAACTTCTCCTTCCGCCTTCAACAGATGACGTCGATCCGGGTGAATCCCGATCCCATTGTGCTTTCCATCACCGATCCCGAGCTGAAGAAGTATCCCTTTCTCTACACGATCGAGACGGGAACGCTCAATTTGACGCCGCGGGAGATCGTCGTCCTTCGTGCCCACCTCGAGAACGGCGGCTTCCTCATGATCGACGATTTTTGGGGCGCGGAGGAATGGCGGACAACGAAGGCGCAGATGAAAAAGCTATTCCCGGACCGCCCGATCAAAGAACTGGAGCTCGATCATCCGATTTTCAACATGGTTTTTCCGCTGAAGGAGAAACCGCAGGTTCCCGCCATCGAGCATGCGCTCGCCGGTAGAACAACCGGACGGTTCTATGAGAAAGACGGCAAAGGAGCACACTACTACGGGATCTTCGATGCAAAGGGCCGCATGATGGTCATCATCTGCCGTAATACGGATCTCGGGGACGGCTGGGAGCGGGAGGGCGAGGATCCGTTTTTCTTCACCGAGTTCAGCGAGAAACGCGCATATCCAATGGGGATCAACATCATCGTTTATTCCATGACGCACTAATTTCACACAACACCCATGTCAGCACACACAACCACCTCTGAAGAGGTCACCGTCCGCCGGATCGCCGAGGCGAAAATTCGCATCAAACGCGAGCTCGCCAAGGTGATCCGCGGCCAAGACGATGTGATCGAACAGCTTCTCATCGCGCTTCTCGCCGGCGGCCACGCGCTCATCACGGGTGCCCCGGGCCTTGCGAAAACCCTCCTAATTCAATCAACCGCCAGCCTTTTCCACCTCTCATTCAACCGCATCCAGTTCACGCCGGACCTGATGCCGGCGGACATCACCGGAACGGAAATCCTCGGGGAAACCCCGGAGGGCGGCAGGCGGCTGGAGTTCGTGAAAGGACCACTTTTTGCGAACCTCATCCTCGCCGACGAGATCAACCGTACTCCGCCCAAGACACAGTCGGCGCTCCTTGAAGCGATGCAGGAACACCAGGTCACGGCAGCTGGCACCCGCTATGTTCTCGCCGAACCCTTTTTCGTTCTCGCGACCAAGAACCCGGTGGAGATGGAGGGCACCTATCCTTTGCCCGAGGCGCAGCTCGACCGCTTCATGTTCGACATCCGCATCGACTACCTCAGTGAGGATGACGAGGTAGCGGTCGTTTCATCGACTACCTCGCGGCGGCCGGAACCCATTGAGGCGCTTTTCACCGGAGAAGATCTCATTGCATTTCAAGAGGTGGTGAGAAAGACACCCATCGCAGAGGAAACCGCCAGATACGCAGTGCGTCTCGCGAGCGCCTCCCGCCCGAGCCGTCCTGGCTCCCCTGACTTCATCAACGAGTGGGTCAACTGGGGTGCGGGTCTCCGAGCTGCACAATGCCTTGTCATCGGTGCGAAGGCGCGTGTGCTTTTGAACGGGGGAACGCACGTCACTCCATCGGACATCCAGGCGCTCGCCCACGCCGTCCTCCGCCATCGCATTCTCACAAATTACCGCGCCGAGGCCGAGGGAATCACGCCCGATGTCATCGTCGATCGACTGATCAAACACGTCCCGCTTCCCTGATGCCGCCTGATCCCACCACGAAAGGCAAATCCGTCTTCGCCGATCCAGCTGCGTTGATGCGAATCCGTAGCCTGGAGCTGCGAGCGCTGTCCGTGGTCGAGGGCTACTGGAAGGGCCTGCACCGCAGCCATCGCCATGGTTTTTCAGCGGAGTTCGCGGAGTATCGCGCTTATGTTCCAGGGGATGACATTCGCTACCTCGATTGGAAAGTTCTGGCCCGCCGCGACAAGACGTTCATTCGCAAATTTCGGGAGGAAACCAACCTCCGCACCCACCTGCTGCTCGATCTCAGTCGCTCCATGGAATACGGCTCGACTGGCTACACAAAGCTCGATTACGCCCGCACCCTAGCGGCCACCCTGGCGGTTTTCCTCCACCAGCAGGGGGACGAGATTGGCTTGCTAGTCTTTGATGAAGTCGCTCGTGACTACCTCCCGCCGCGCCATCGCTCCGGTCATCTTCACGCGATCCTTGCTGCCCTCGGCCGCCCCGCCCTTGGGAAGTCGGCAGGTCTTGAATCACCCGTCGCAACGATTCTCGGCCGTAGCCGGATGAAGGGTCTGGTGTTTGTGATTTCCGATTTCCTCACGCCGATGACCGAGCTCCAGGCACCGCTCTCGTCGCTGGCGGCATGCGGGCATGACATCACCTTGCTTCAGGTCCTCGATCCCACTGAAATCAGTTTCACCTTTGATGAATCCGTGGACTTCGAGGACTTGGAATCCGGTGTGGTCCTGCCGACCGATCCCGATTCCGCCCGGGCCGGGTATCTGGAAAAGTTCAACGCCCATCAGGCCGCGCTGAAAACAACCTGCGATTCCCTTGGTATTCTTCACCACCTTCTCTCGACCGACCAACCTCTCGAAGCCGCGCTCCACGCCTATCTCGACGACCGGCGGGGCAGGGGCGCACGGGTTTCCCGCACCCGTAGCAACTAGTCTTCCATGGCATTTCTCGCTCCATTGTTTCTCATCGGTCTGGCTGCCATAACGCTGCCGGTCATCCTGCATTTGCGGAAAAACCGGCCGAAACAAACTGTCGCGTTTTCCTCGCTTATGTTCTTGGAGCCGAGTCCGCTGGTCACGAAGCGCCGCGCCCGAATTCAGGATGTTCTGCTTCTTGTCCTGCGTTGCCTAGCGCTCGCTTTGCTGGCCCTTGCCTTCGCACGTCCATATTTTCCAGCTCCGCAAAAGCCCGTGGCCGCCACTGGGGGAGCCATCCTCAACTTCCTTCTGATCGACAACAGCGCCAGCATGAGGGGCGCACCCTTGGAGAAAGCGCTCGCCGTGGCGGAAGGTATCGTCGACGGCGCACAGGAGGAGGACTGGATCGCTGTAGGGACGTTCTCCGGGAAGTTTCGGCCTCTCGTTGGAGCCGACCGTGCCCGGGAGCTGGCTACCTCGGAGCGGAAATCCGCCGCCAAATCCGCCCTTGATTCCGTCACCAGCACTTGGGAGTCGACGGCTCTCGATTCGGCCTTGCTCGCCGCGGTTGCTTCGGTCGAAGAAGGGATCCCGGTGAAAATCCATCTGATTGGCGACTTTCAAAAGGACCAGGCGTTCGAGCGGCTGGCTTCGGAGGTGTGGCCGTCATCCATGCAAGTGATCCCGCATCCTGTGACCCCTGGCGACCAGTGGACGAATGCAGGACTGCACATTCCTTCACGCGGAGATGACACGCTCACCATCCGGGTGGCGAACTCCGAGGGCTCGGCAAATTCCAAATTCAGCCTCAAATGGAGCGGCATCGCGACGCCTCAACAGATCTCCGTTCCTCCTGGTGAAAGCGCCGTCTTCGATGCTCCCCAAGGGATCGCGGACGAGGGGGAGGTTTCCCTGTCGGGTGACAATTTCAGTTTCGATAACAAAGCTACCTGGGCAGCGAGAGTCCGTCCGCTCGTCAAGATCTGGTATCCCGACGAAATCGACGCCTCTGATTCAAAAGAGAGCCTCTATTTCCTCACACGGGCAGTGACCTCGACCCCGGATTATGAAGTAGAAATCGTCTCCGCTTTTCCCCAGCCTCCTCCGGCTATCGCCATTTCCGCGGGAGCGCCCGGTGAAGCGGCCACCGCCGCCCTACGGGACTTCATCGAAAAAGGAGGCACCGGACTATTCACCTTAGATAGCCTCGGTTCCGTAACAACCCTTGCAAACATTCTCGGTAAGAAGGCACCAGACGCCAGCGCTTCCACCGCAACCGGACAGGCTCGTTTCGGTGAAATCGATTTCAAGTCCACAGTCTTCGCTCCATTCGCTGATGCCCGGTACTCGGATTTCTCTGGAATCCGAATTTGGAACTATCAGATTCTGCCGCCAGAACTCACCGGTTCAGGCACCGTGATCGCCCATTTTGATACGGGCGATCCTGCATGGGTCGTATTCTCTCTTGGAAGGGGGACCCTTCATGTTCTCACCACCACATGGCGGCCGGCCGACAGCCAGCTCGCACTCACGACAAAGTTTCCGCCACTGCTCCACGCGCTGCTGAACCGCGCCGCCGTTTCAGAAGGAAGCTCGCAGCCATTGTTTGTAGGAGATCCGCTGCCGGTTTCTTCCGAGACTTCGGCCGTGGTCTTACCGAACGGCGAGGCGCTCCCGGTCGGCGCTTACAAGACAGCCGAAGCGCCAGGCATCTACCGCGCGGGCGGTTCCGCTTTCTCCGTCCAGCTCGACCCAACCGAATCGGAGCTCACGCCGATCCCGGTGTCACGCCTGGCGGCGCTGGGACTTCCAACGGACGATCTTGGTGATCCAACAGCCTTGGCAGCGAACTCCCAGCGGCTTTCCGGGATCGAGCAGGAGCGCCAGCAGAAGTGGGCTTGGTGGCTAGTGATCGCCGCCGCAGCATTTTTTGTCGCCGAAACACTCTTCGCCGCAATTTCCGGCAAACGCCCCGCCCCAGTAAGACCATGATACGGACCCTTGAAACTCTTCTCAGGGAAATCGCCAGCCGCAGACGGCGCCAGCGGTTCCACGGAGCACTCGCGGTCTCGTGGCTGCTGATCATCATCGCATCGATCTATCTATGGCAGTCGGGATACTCAGGAGGGGAATTCGCACTCGGTGTGGTCGCTGCGTTGTTGGTCGCCCTGATTCCAGTGTTTTTCTGGAGCCGCCGTGGCCTTGGCGATCCCCACCGGATCGCTAAGACGATCGAGAAACAACATCCCGAGCTCCAAACCGCCCTGCTGGCTGCCATTGAGCAGAATCCGGATGCTAGAGGTGAGTATTCCTACCTGCAGGCTCGCCTGCTTGCCCTTTCGCTCACAGCCTCGGAGCGCGACCGATGGGTCGATCGGATTCCGCAGCCGCGCCTCGCGTTGCTCACTGGATTCAACCTGATTGCCCTCTTCCTTTTCCTCATCCTTGCCTGCGTCTTCGCCTTTCCAAAAAAGGGGACGGCGGTCCCACTCCAGGCTGCGGTTGTGGAAGAAAGCCATCCCTTCCTCGACATCGTTGTGGAGCCAGGTGACGTGGAAGTTGAGCGGGGAACCGCGGTGACCATTCAAGCGAACTTCGGCGGTGTCATCCCGAGCAAAGCCGTCGTGGAAACCAAAGACGCGGAAGGCCAGATCAGTTCATTGGAGCTGGTCCGCCCTTTCACCGGTCCGATGTATCAGGCACGAATCGAAAGCGTCAGCGGCCTGTTGGATTACAAGGTTGTGGTCGCGGGCGGCGAGAGCAAGACCTACCGGATCGACGTCTTCGACCGGCCGGTCCTGGTTTCATCGGAAGCGGTTCTGCATTTTCCCGAACTCTTGGAGAAAGAGCCGGAAACGATCAAAGACCCGCGCACGATCCGGGCGGGCGAACAAACCCGTATGGATCTGACGCTGGTCGCCAACGTGCCCGGGCTCACTGCGAGTCTTGTGGCTGGAAAGGAGGATCCCATTGCTCTCTATATTGATCCTGCTGACGCCACGCGCTTTCGTTTCTCCACGATTCTGACCGAGAGCGTGGTCTGGCGGATCCTGCTCACCGATTCCAAAGGCCGCACGAACCACTCGCGCGACACCCTCGAAATCAAGGTGATCGCGAACAAGGCTCCGGTTGTCAAAGTCGTCCTTCCCATAAAAGGGGATAAGGTCACACCTATTCAGGAAGTGATGTTAGAGGCGACGGTCACTGACGATGTCGGCCTGCTTGCCACCGGCATGAATTACAGCCTGGACGGCGAAAAATGGATAGAGGTGAATGCTGTTTCCAGCGGCGAGAAAGATTCCCCCCAGATTTCCCACACGGTGGACCTCGAAGCATCCGGTGCGAAGCCGAACGACCTGATCATGTGGAACGCTTGGGCCGAGGATGTCGCGCCGGATGGTAAAGTGCGCCGGGTAAACGGCGACATCCATGTTGTCCGGGTTCGTCATTTTGACGAAGAGGTCTACCAAAAGAAAGTCTCGGGCGGCGGGGGCTCATGCAAGAAGCTCATCAAAATTCAAACGGACATACTGAACTCCACCTGGGCGATACGTCGCGACCACGCGGAGATCTCATCGGCCCCCCCGGCTCCCAAGGATCTGGAGACCCTGGTCCTGTCACAAGAGATGGCGGTGGAACTGGCGTCCAGGCTGGAGTCCCTACAAACCGATCCCGCCGATCGTCAGGTAGCCACCGATGCCAAGCTTGAGATGCAGGATTCCCTCGAGCAGCTCCGAATCGCTCAGAAAGAGTATTCCACGCTGCCGCTCGAGGATGCGATCGGTCATCAGCAGGGGGCCCTCCGTTTCCTTTATAAGTTATTGGGCAACCAGACTGCCCTGGTGGAGTCCGAGGAGGGCGGGAAATCCGATGCCGAACAGGGGCCGAAGGAAGATCTCGACCTGAAAAACTTGGATTCGCCCTATAAGACGGAGAAACAGGCGAAGCCGGAGATCTCTGAGGAAGCGGCTGAGGCGATGAGAATCCTGAACCGGCTCGGCGAGCTCTCCAAGCGGCAGCGCGACTTGAACGAGGAGATGAAATTTCTCCAGATCGCGCTCAACCAAGCGCAAACCGCTGCCGAGAAGGCAGAGATCGAACGGCGGCTCAGGCAGCTCCGGGAACAGCAAAAGGAGCTTGTGGAGAACATTGATGAGCTTCGGGAAAAGACATCGGAACCTAACCAGAAATCCGCCCGCCAGGACCAAAAAGAGGCTCTGGATGAAGCGCGCGAGCAAAGCCGCCAAGCCAAGGAGGATCTTGATAAGGAGAAACTGGGCGACGCCCTCGCCGCAGGCCGTCGTGCGGAGGAGGGGTTGGAGAAACTTCACGAGGATTTCCGCAAAACGAGTGCCGCGAATCTCGCCAACCAGCTTCGGGAACTGCGCAACAACGCGCGTGAGCTTGAGGCAAACCAAAAGGAGCTGATGGGTGGTAACATCGACAAGTCCACCTCGCCGGGACTTTCCCAAAGCAAGGATTCAAAGGCGGATGCCGCGAGCCAGAAACAGGATTTTGAAAGACTGGTCGAAGCGGTGAAGCAAACCGCAGAGACGGCGGAGCGCTCCGAGCCACTCGTGTCCCAGGATCTGGTCAAAGCCCTGCGGCAGGCCGATCAGGATGGCTTGGGCAAGGCGCTGGAAGCCATGGCCAATGGTCACCCCTCATATCGTGATCCTGAAGTGCCCGCCAAAGCATCCGAAGGCATCTCCAACCTCGCACGGGAGATTGAAAGTGCCGCCGAACGCATCTTGGGCAACGAAAAGCAGGCATTGACCTACGCCCGCGACGAGCTGCGACGTCTGGCCGAGGACGCCGGCGCTTTACCGGTCAAGTCAGGCCAAAGCGGCAAGGAAGGCGAGGGCACAACCCCCGGTGAGGGCGAGGCTCCTAGAGAAGGAAAGGGCCCGGGCCCGGAGGGAGAAGGCGAAGGTAAAGCCCCTTCCGAAGCAGAGGGTCAGAAGCCCGGTGAGGGAAAAGGCCAAGGCGAAGGCCAGGCCGCGAAAGACAAGGGGAGCACACCTGGCGAAGGAGAGGGCAAAGGACAGGGCGATGCCAAGGGGCCAGCCCAAGGCGAAGGCAAAAGTGAAGGCAAAAGTGAAGGCGGGGAAGACCGCAGCACGGAAGCGGGAACGGACACGGGCCGCACTGGGGGCAACGCAATCACAGGTGGCGAATACCGGGAATGGAGCGACAGACTGTATGACATTGAGGCTGTCATCGAGGATTCAGATGCCCAGACCTCCGTCGCCCGCGCCCGCAAAGCCAGCCGCGAACTTCGAAAGGAATACAAGCGTCATTCCAAGCCCCCCGATCAGGAGACGATAGAGCAGGAGATCCTCCGTCCGCTGCTGGAGGCTGCCGAAAAACTCGATGCCCGCCTCTACGAACTGAGCCGGGAAGATGAACTTGCTCCGATCGGCCGCGATCCAGTTCCGGACCGCTACGAGGAGATCGTCCGCCGCTATTTTGAAGAACTCGGGAAATGAATATCGTTTGGACTGAAATCCGCTGGCTTGTTCCCGGCCTCGTGGCACTCGCAGTCATTGCTGCTGGCCTCTTCATCGCTTACCGGCGCAACACGACGATGCCTGTGGGGCTTCGTTGGCTAGCGGGGACATTGAAATTGCTCGGCTTCACGCTTCTTCTTCTGTTCATCCTGCGCCCGGAAATCGTCCGCATCTTCAACCGCCCGGGCACAAACCACTGGGCTGTCTTACTCGACAACAGCGCCAGCATGACATTGAAAGATGGCAGGGACGGCATCTCGCGCGCAAATATTTTAACCCAAGTCACCACTCCGAAGCCCGGCGACTGGCAGGAAAAGCTCGGCAAGGAATTTCTCCTTGATAGCTTCTCCTTCGACTCCCGAATCGCCAGGCGAACTGCCGAAGTTCCTCTCGAATTCGACGGCCAAGGCTCTTCACTGGGAAAGGCCTTGGGCGATCTGCGAGACCGCTACCACGGCAGGCCATTGGCAGGGATACTGGTTATCAGCGACGGTAGCCCCACCGATGCGGAAACCATCCAGTCCGGTATTGAGGGGCTTCCACCGGTTTTTCCGCTGGTGATCGCACCGGAGAAAAAGCTTGTGGATCTGTCCCTTACGAACCTGACAGCGCAGGCGACCCTTTTTGAAGATGCTCCAGTCATGGTCGATGCCACAGTGGCCGCCCAAGGGCTCGCAGGAAAAGCGATCATAGCGACCCTCCGCGAGCACGGGGGAAAACCTGTCGAAGAAAAGCGCCACCTTGTGTCGAAGGACGAGGAATCATGGGTGTTCAGCTTCCAGATCCGTCCGAAAGCACCGGGAACCGCATTTTTCGAGGTGGATGTCGCCGTTGATGACGGCACCGATATCCAGGAGGCGACCCTGGAGAACAACAAGCGAGTGGTTGCGGCAAACCGCGACACCGGCCCCTACCGGATACTGTATCTGGGCGGGCGGCCGAATTACGAACACAAGTTTCTCCAGCGCGCCCTCGCTGAGGATACGGAGATCCGTGTCACCTCTCTGATCCGGATCGCTCGCCGGGAGCCCAAGTTCGATTACCGCGGCCGCGCCGGAGAAAGCAGCAATCCACTTTACCGTGGCTTTGGCGAGCAAGAGGAGGCGGAGCGTTTCGACGAACCGGTTTTCATCCGACTGAACGCAAAAGACTCGAGCGAACTCGCCGCAGGTTTTCCCAGGACCGCCGCCGAGCTATTCCCGTTCGATGCGGTCGTTCTCGATGATGTCGAAGCCGCCTTTTTTGATCAGGACCAGCAGCGGCTGCTCCGGCAGTTCGTGAGCGAGCGCGGAGGTAGCATCGCGATGCTTGGGGGTATGGAATCGCTTGATGCAGGTGGTTATGCGGATTCCTCGATTGGAGAAATGCTTCCCGTTTATCTCTCTCCAGCCACCCCTCTTGGAGCACCGGGGCGCGGCCGTTTCGCCCTGACCCGGGAAGGATTGCTGGAACCGTGGGCACGGCTTCGGCTCTCGGAAACCGAAGAGCTGGAGCGACTAACCCGCATGCCAGTTTTCAACAACGTTCACCGCCTCGGCGGCGTTCGTCCGGGTGCGATGGAGGTGGGCGAAATAGAGTTTGCGGACGGCACGGCACCCGCCCTCGCCACCCGCCGCTACGGCCGCGGGCGCACCGCCGTCTTCGCCATGACGGATCTCTGGCGCTGGGGTCTGCGAGACCCGGAATCGCGCTCCGATCTCGACAAGACATGGCGGCAGACTCTTCGCTGGTTGCTCGCGGACGTCCCCCGGCCCCTCTCCGTCAAGGCGGAAGCCGCCGGGGACACCTCACACCTCCTTACCGTGCAGATCTTGGGCGAAGATTTTCAACCGGATGGCTCCGGAAATGTGAATCTGCGGGTCCGCCAACCGGATGACACATGGTCGTCCGCATCCCACCGGCAGGATCTCTCGAAACCGGGAACTTTGATAGCGAACCTCACGACAACCGCCCCGGGAGCTTATCTAGCCGAAGCCACCACTCGCTCCATCGGAACAAAGCCGGCGCTTACCGCTACGACCGGATGGGTGGTGAATTCCATCCAGGACGAATACCAAGCCCTCGAGCCTGACATGGCGACGATGAAATTTCTTGCCTTATCCACGGGAGGAGAAGTTCTCGTCCCCGGCGGACTCGACGCCTTCGTGTCCGGCATAACGAACCTGCCTCTCCCTGTCAGCGAGACGCGTTCCGAACCCCTCTGGCATTCAGCTTGGTGGATGCTCGCAGCCTTCGCGTGTTTCATCGGCGAGTGGTCGCTGCGCCGTTGGAAAAAACTCCCATGAAATCTTTTTTCCCATATCTATCGGTGCTTTTGTTCGCTTCATACGCCTGGGCTGCGGAAGAAAGGGAAATGCTCATCGTCGTCGGCGAGTCTGGAGAGCAAAAGTATGAACAGGAGTTCCAACGCCAAGCGGAGGCTTGGGAGAAGATCGCGGAAAAAGGGGAAATCAAAGCAACCATCATCGGTTTGGAGGAGATGCCCGAGGGAGGAGATCGCCCGGTGCTTGAGGATGCCATCAAGGAATTTTCAAAAGACGGCGAGGACCTATGGCTGGTCTGGATCGGCCATGGTAGCTACGACGGGCGAACCGCCAATTTCAATGTTCGTGGCCCGGACATCGACGCGGAGGCGGTAGCGGCGCTACTGAAACCCTTCAAACGTCGGCTTGTCGTTCTGAATCTTTTTTCAGCCAGTGCGCCATTTCTCGAAAGCCTGTCTGCGGAGAACCGTGTCATCATCTCCTCGACTCGAAGCTCCGGACAAAGGAACTACTCCCGCTTCGGAGAATACCTCGCGGGCGCGATCTCCAATGATGATGCCGACCTAGACCTTGATGGAGAGGTGTCATTGCTGGAAGCGACCCTCCAAGCAGCGGCGAAGACCCAAGCTTTCTACGCCGACGCGCAACGAGTTGTTCAAGAGCATTCCGTGATCGAAGACAATGGCGACAACCTCGGCACCCCCACATCAGCATTCAAAGGCTTCCGCGCGGAAATGGA
The DNA here is from genome assembly GCA_041748235.1 of Akkermansiaceae bacterium. GTDB lineage: Bacteria > Verrucomicrobiota > Verrucomicrobiia > Verrucomicrobiales > Akkermansiaceae > Luteolibacter. The sequence continues at coordinate 15,125 of JBGTDO010000093.1, forward strand.
AAACGACGACAGCGTCCCCGACGGAAACCTGGCGCGCGAGATTCATTTCCTGAAGGCGAACCCCGACCCGCTGTCCGCCGAAGCCAGGGAAAGGCGCGCCCAGCTCGAACTGAGGATCGACCAGCTTCACCGGCAGAAAAAAGACATTCCTGAAGATGCCTACTACCGGCTCCTGGAAAAACTGCTGCTTTCGGTGGCGGAGCTCTACACCCATCAATGAAGAGCATTGCCGCAGCGTCATCATTGACCGGATCCAAAATCACTGGTAGTCCAATACATGTATTTGTGGTCGAAACTTTCGGGGGCGCAGTGGATTGACGCGTGGGAGGAACGGTTCGTCGGAAATCCCAATTTCGTCGTGGAATATATCAAAGGAGGGAAATCTGTGCGGGTGCAGGTTTACTGCGAGACGGAGGCCGAAGCCAAGGCGATCGCCAAGCAATTTGGAGGATCCATCAGGCACGTCTTGGAGGCGGACTGGCAGAAGGCTCCCGATCCTCCGAGGCCTCTCAAAGTGCGGGACGCATTTCTCGTTACCTCTGAATCGAATGAGGAAAAGCTAGAGGAATTGCGCAAGGAGCATGGGAAGCGCGAGATCATCGTGATCCCGCCCGAAATGGCTTTTGGCACCGGCGACCACGCCACCACCTCCTCCTGCATGCGCTTCATCGTCGACATCTCGCGGGAGCGGAAGGGCAAGAAATGGACTGTGGCCGATCTCGGCACCGGAACCGGATTACTGGCAATCGCAGCTGCCAAACTGGGTGCCGAAGAAGTGTGGGGCTGCGATTTCGATCCCTTCGCGGTGGCAGTGGCAAAGCGGAATGCTGCGCGCAATGGCACGCCCGATGTGCAGCTTGAGAATCAGGATGTTCTGAAATGGAAGCCACGGAAAAAGGGCTACGATGTGGTGATGGCAAATCTCTTTTCCACCGTCCTGATCGAAGCTTGGCCCGTGATCTCCAAGGCTCTCGGGAAAAATGGAGAACTCGTCGTCTCCGGCATCCTAGCCAGCCAGGCATGGGAGGTCTTCGAAGCCGCCGCACAGGAAGGACTCGGCTTTTCCAAGGTGGTGAAAAAAGGCAAGTGGGTTTCCGCCCGCGGCGGCTGGTTCGAAGATCTCGCAGAGCGGTAGGGCCGTGGGGGCGATCTTCGGTCGCCCAGTATGTAGATGCGGCGGCGACCGAAGATCGTCCCACCTTACCTCGCGAGGCAGCCCGGGCAGTCCTGCGCGTAGTGGTCTGGTTCGATTTCTGCCAGCTGCGGAGGGCGATCCGTGACGCAAAGCTCTGGATTCCCCAGAAGGTTTCTCGGCTTGAAGGCGCACCCCTCTGGAGGGTGGGTGAGATCCGGCGGCAGCCCTGGAATTGTGATCAATGGCTGACCCTTCGGCTGTGCCGCAGGAATCGACCGTAGCAGCGAGCGGGTGTAGGCGTGAAGAGGATTGCGGAAAAGATCGGAGCGGGAGGCGCTTTCGACGAAGCGCCCGGCATACATGACCTTGATTGTATCGCAGACTTCGGAAACGACAGAGAGGTCGTGGGTTATGAAAATGACTGCTGTGCCGAGGTCCCGTTGGCGTTCACGGATCAGGTCCAGTACCTGTTTCTGCACCGTCACGTCTAGGGCGGTGGTTGGCTCGTCGCAGATCAGCAGCTCCGGCTTGGTGATCAAAGCCATTGCGATCATTACGCGTTGACGCATCCCGCCGGAAAATTCGTGGGGATAGGAGTGAATCCGTTTTTCCGGCTCCGGGATGCCGACCTCGGCCAAGGCATCGATGGCGCGGGTCAGGGCTTTTTTTCCCCGTAGATCGTCGTGAAGGGCCAGTGGTTCCGTGAGCTGGTCGCTGATCCGCATGTATGGGTTCAGCGAGGTCATGGGATCCTGGAATATCATTGAGATGCGCTTGCCGCGAATTTTGACGAGCTCTTTCTCGCTCGCCTGGAGCAGATCGATGCCGTCGAATACTGCCGTGCCGCGCTCAATCTTGCCCGGTGGCATTGGAATCAGCCCCAGCAGGGAGTAGCAGGTGACGGATTTCCCTGAACCAGACTCACCGACGATCCCGAGCGTCTGGCCGCGATCGACCGTAAAAGAGGCATCCTCCACCGCGTGGACGATGCCGTTCCGGGTGTGGAAGCGGGTGGTGAGGTTCCGGACATCTAAAATCACTGCAGCGAAGATTGATGTCTGCCTCTCAAAGGTCCAACTCCGAAATCATCTCAGAACAGCTTTTCCTCGATCAGTTCCGCTATCTGCACCGGGGTGAGGCTGATGGGGATGTGAAGCGCCTCGTCTGGCGCGGGGGTTTCCAATGTCTCCAACTGACTGCTGAGCATCTCGGGCTTCATGTAATGTCCGCCCCGTGAGATCAAGCGCTCCGTGAGGGTGCTCGCCTGACCGTGAAGGAAAACGGTGCGGACGTCACCCTGACCCAGTCCAAGGATTTCGCGGTAGGTCTGCTTCAATGCCGAACAAGCGAGGAGGGTGAGTTGACCGGCGGGTGCCGCATCAATCACCTCCCGTCGCAGACGCTGCAGCCACGGCAGCCGGTCATCGTCGTTTAGAGGTGTGCCGCCGGACATTTTCTCGACATTGGCGACGGGATGAAAATCGTCAGCATCAAAAAAGCTGCCGTCGTGGCGCTCGGCCAGCAGCTCTCCGATGGTTGTCTTTCCGGAACCCGCCACGCCCATGATCACGATCACGCGGGGTGTTTTTGTAGTCATTGAAACGATTGATTGAATCGGGCTTTATCGAGGATCGAGTTCCAATGCTCGATGTTATCCTTTTGGCTTTCGAAAAGGGCGGTGGTGTCGTCGTGGAGGGTGATGGAAGTGATTTTATCTCCGACCCCATCGAACTTACAGCCCCGTTCACCTGTATTTGTTTTTCCGTAAATACATCCGAGAACATCCAGACCATTAGTGACTTGTCCAAAGACTGTGTGACGATTATCAAGGAACGGTGTGGCCGTCGTTGTTATGAAAAACTGTGATCCATTCGTGTTTGGGCCAGCATTTGCCATCGAGAGGATGCCGGGGCTTCGGTGGCGGAGATCGGGGTGAAATTCATCAGCGAACTTGTAGCCCGGGCCGCCTCGGCCGCTCTCGGTAGGATCGCCGCCTTGGATCATGAAATCCTCAATAACACGATGGAAAGCAACGCCGTCGTAGTAGCTCCGCGCCGCGAGATTTAGAAAATTTGCGCAAGTGAGCGGTGCTTTCGACGCAAAAAGGGTGATTTCGATGTCATTAATAATTGGAAGTCTATCCAATAATTCCGGAAGATTTGGATTAATAAGCTGTAGAATTTCTTGCGCTTTCCTTGCCCTTTCCAGCTCGACTTTGTCGACTCGTTGAGTTGCATTGGTGTGAATGGTTATTTTGATGTCTTTCATAGATTTCGGTTTTCAGTGAGTAGCAGCGGGAGATTTCAGTTGATCCAGAACCCAGCGATATTCGGATGCGATTTGTTGCTCGACGGGCCGCTGCAGGGTCTTGGGCAGGACCGCCCAGGTGTAGGTCTCGATTTCGAAATGGCTGCAAGCGGTGGGATGAGTCTGACACCAGCGGAGAGTCTCCTCCACGTGGAAGTGGGTCGAGCGGAGCGGCTTGATTGGCTGCGCATCTAGGGGAATATGGAAATGCACCCGCGCTTCTTGGAAATCGCCCGGTGAAATTTTCCCGCAGTCCAGATCCTCAAGAAACAAGGGGAGATCCGAAAAACGCTGTAGGGTTTGATCGGGGCGGAGGGCGATCACCTGGTGGAAATAGATCGGCTCATCGTACTTTCGGATCTCCTCGAGCGCGGCCGGATCCCGAGGGTCGAATGCCAAGGCATTTGAAAGGTGAATTTTCGAAAGCCGGATTCCAGCTCCTGAGATGGAATCCAGAGCGGGCGCGGCACCGTCAAACTCCAAGGCAAAGTGGCACGAGTCGAAGTTTACGCCTATCCGTTTTTCAATGATCGCCGGAGACTTGGCGCGGGCGTGCAGGCGTTCGAAGAACTTGAGCGTCTCTTGGGTATTTTCAAAATGCCCTAGCGGTTCGGGTTCCAGGCCGAGGTGGAGGTCGATCTGATGCTTCTGGGAGAGATCGTCGATGTGAAAGGCGAGCCGGATCAGGTTTTCCTGGATGGCTGATTCATCTGCTTTGAAAGATTTGTGGGAGCCAGGAAGCGTCGAGACGGATCCGCCAGTGCTCTTGGGAGCGATTTCAGCGAGGATTTCAAACAGGTTTTGGGTGTATTCCAATCGCTCGAATGTGGTCCAATCCGGGAGAAATACCTTCTCCTTGACCCTGGTGCCGTGGAAGGACCCATAGGGGAAACCGTTGATAGTGAAAACGTAAGAGTGATTTTCGTTCAGCCAGTCCTTGAAGGCGGCGAGGTTGTCGTCGCTGAGAAGCTGGCGGGCAGCCAGTGCCGAGAGTCGGAGGCCGATCGGGTATGGACGGTCGGGTGCTTGGTCACCTGTCTCGATCAGGCGATCCCGCACCGCGAGAACATGAGAGTTCAAGGCACCAAGGGTTTCCGCCCAGGTTTCAGCCGGGTGGATGTTGGTGCAATACGCTAGAACCATTGAGAAGCGGTGAATTAAGCTTGGACGGGGGCGAGAGCCGACGATGCTGACTCAGCCGCCTTTGCTACCTGAAGCAGTATGGACTCGTTGAAATGCGGGGCAAGGATCTGAATACCCACCGGCAGGTGGTCAGAGCCGTCAAAGGAGGTGGTTCCGCAGGGGACGGAGATCGCAGGAATTCCGGCGAGGTTTGCTGCAATTGTGAAGATGTCGGAGAGGTAGTCTTGGAGAGGGTCCTCGCTGCAGGAGCCGATCTTACGGGCGGGGGTGGGGACGACGGGTGAGATGATCGCGTCGACCGTTTCGAACGCCCGTTTGAAATCGCGGGTGATGAGTTGCCGGACTTTTTGGGCGCGGCTGTAGTATGCGTCGTAATAGCCGGAGGATAGGACGTAGGTGCCGAGGATGATGCGCCGTTTGACCTCGGCACCGAATCCAAGCTCACGTGAGCGATGGTAAAGATCGCTGATGTCTCCCGGATTCGGCGTGCGATCCCCGTAGCGGATCCCGTCGAAACGGGACAGATTCGACGACGCTTCTGCTGGGGCGATGACGTAATAGGTGGCGACGGCGTAGGAGGTGTGGGGTAGCGAGATTGGGACAATCGTAGCTCCTTGATTCTCAAGGTGTTCGATAGTCTTTTCCAAATTTTTTCGGACGCCGGGATCAATGCCTTCACCGAAATATTCAGCAGGAACCCCGAGCTTCAATCCGTCGACTCCGCGGTCGATTGTGGCGGTGTAGTCGGGCACGGGGAGATCGAGGGAGGTGGTATCCCGGGGATCGTGTCCGGCGATAGCCTGGAGGATCAGAGCGGCATCGTCGACGCTGCGGGTGAGGGGTCCAATCTGATCTAGGGAGGAGGCGAAGGCCACCAGTCCAAAGCGTGAGACGCGGCCGTAGCTCGGCTTCAGTCCAACCACCCCGCAATGGGAGGCGGGCTGCCGGATAGAGCCCCCGGTGTCGGAGCCCAAGGTCGCCAAAGCTGTTTCGTCTGCCACGGCTGCTGCGGAGCCGCCGGACGAGCCGCCAGGGATTCGCTCCGGCGCGCGGGGATTGCGGGTGAGTTGGATTGCCGAGTTTTCGGTAGCTGAACCCATGGCGAACTCGTCCATATTCATCCTGCCAAAAGGGATAGCACCGGCGGCTCTCAGTTTTTCGATAACCGTTGCATCATAGGGAGATAGGTAGCCTTTTACGAGAAACTTAGAACCACAGGTGCAGGGTTGATCGAGGGTATTAATGTTGTCTTTAATACCAATCGGTAGTCCTCCGAGCGGGAGTGATAGATCTGCTTTGGCAGCGGCTTCCAAGGCCTGTTCCAGATCGTATGAAACGTACGCTTGAGTGGAGAGGTCTCGTTCTTTGATTTGGGCTGCCAATTTTTCGAGAACCTTTGTGGGAGAGGTTTCGCCCGTGAGAAACTGCTGGCGTAGGCTGGTGAGAGTCATTGATGAAAGATGTGAACAGATGTGAACAAGTATTCAGGCGTCGGCGACGACTTTGGGGACACGGATCTGGGACAGGGACTGATCGGGTGCGTTTCTGAGGACACGCTCAGGAGCCAGGCTCTGGTGGGGGACGTCCTCACGCATCTTTCCGAGCAGCGGGCTGGCATCGGTCTCGAGGTGGTCGGGCGGTTCAAGTGCCGTGAGTGACTCGACGTGGGTGAGGATGGAGTCTAGCTGCGATTGGAAGGTTCTCACCTCCTCATCGGTGAGATCGAGGCGGGCAAGCTTCGCAACGTAGCGGACATCGATATGTTGGTGAGACATCGGCGCAAGATTTGTGGAGGCCGGAGGAAGAAGCAAGGGCTTTCGGGCAAACCGGAAGGCAGGGGGGAGAGACCGAGCTTGCAGGTGGTATCGACAATGTTGCCGTTCAGATCGATGAAAAGCGGCAGCTCAGAGCGGCGGAGGGAAACTGAATAGCACCGACTTGAGCAAAGGCAGATTGCATGAATCTCGGGAAGGTTTGCATGAATCAGGCAGAGTCTAAGCGAGGTGCCCTTGGAAAAAAGCCTTGGTGCGTAAGGGTTTCAGGAGCCGAGTCAGCGGCGGTATCGTGTCTGCTATGAAATGGGAAAGGCGGCGCACCGCACGCTTTTTCCCTAACCCTAAAGAAATTACGAAAATGAACGAAGATCACGAAATAGATAGAAATGAGGATCCGATCACAGGCGAACCAGGCTCCCACCCCTTGGGCGTTGGTGTCGGAACGGCGGGCGGCGCTGCGACAGGAGCAGCGATCGGAGCGATTGGCGGCCCAGTGGGTGCGGTGATCGGCGCGGTCGCAGGCGGTGTGGCCGGTGCTTTTGCCGGAAAGGGAGTCGCGGAAGCAATCGATCCTACCGAAGAATCCGCATATTGGCGCGACAATCACGGCACTCAGGAGTGGGCGTCTGACAGACCCTATGAAGAGTATGAACCGGCATACCGAATGGGCTATGAGCAGGCAGCGGCTCGCAATGCCCGCTGGGAAGACGAGGAATCCGAGCTCGAGAGAGAGTGGGAGACCACCGCGAAAGGCGGATCGAGCTTGGATTGGCCTGAGGCCCGGCCGGCAGCTCGCGCCAGCTGGGAGCGCGTTGAAACCCGTCGTCCTTCGAACGTGGAGAGACGGGATCTCTGATCTCTGACAGCTTATTGCGATCAGAGGGTGTGCTTGCACGGCAGGCACACCCTTTGCTTTGGTCGGGTGCTGCATTTTTTTCCACTTGGCATGAGCATGAGGCTGAATATCTTGTTAGAAATGAGGGGGTGGCAGGAAGCTTCCCAACTCTCGGCATTTCCTGTATAGGATGAACAAGGACCCATCGGACCCGCCCAAGGCGATTTGGAAAGAAGAGGGCTCGCGGCTTGTTCTTGAAATTTCCGGGGACTGGCTCCGGGGGACAGCACCGGTGGTGGAGGGGGAGCCCGAGAGCGGCTGGCCGGATTCCTTCGAAGCGGAGGGGCTTGGAAAATTCGATTCGACCCTGCCGGCTTATCTGTTGAGCCGTCTGCGCCATGCGGAGATGGAAGAGCCGCAACTGGAAGGCCTGCCGGAGAGTGTCCGGGGGTTGATGGAGCTGGCGCTCAAGGTGCCGGAGCGGAGCGAGGCGAAGGCAGTTGCTGATCCGCCGCAGGGTTTGCGGCGGCTGGGAAAACGCTCTGCGGCCGTGTGGGAGGCGGTGCGGCTAGTGCTGGAGTTCGTTGGTGACACGGTTACGGCGACGTTCCGCTTTTTCACAGGGAGAGCGCGCTTCCGGTCCGAGGACTTTTGGACGACGGTGCAGCAGTGCGGCATCAGCGCCCTTCCAATTGTGGCGCTGATCAGCTTTTTGGTCGGAATGATCCTAGCCTTTGTGGGAAACGTGCAGCTGGAGAGCTTTGGCGCGAGCCTTTATGTGGCTGACTTGGTCGGTATCGCGATGGTGCGGGAGATGGGTGTGATGATGACAGCAATCATCATGAGCGGCCGGACCGGAGCCGCCTTTGCTGCGCACATCGGCAGCATGAAGGCAAATGAGGAGATTGATGCTTTAAAAACGTTTGGCTTCAATCCCTTTGATTTTCTTGTGCTGCCGCGGGTGTTCGCGCTGGTGCTGATGATGCCGATACTCACGGTCTATTCGAATTTCATCGGAATCTTAGGAGGCATGCTGGTGGCGGCCTCCGCCGGAATTCCTCCCCCGCTATTCTGGGCAGAGCTGCTCAGTGCGGTGGATTTGGCACAGGCGTTCATGGGTATCTTCAAGAGCGTTTTCTTCGGGGCGACGATCGCCATTGCGGGCTGCCTGCAGGGGATGAACGCTGGAAATTCTTCGGCAGCTGTTGGGCAGGCGACGACTCGTGCGGTGGTCGCCTCGATCACGATGATCATCGTGCTGGATTCAGGTTTTGCGGTTCTTTTTACAATTATGGGGATCTGACATGGAGAAGAAAGCGAAGACAGAAGCGAAGATTTCCGTGCGGGACCTGACGATGGCCTTCGGTTCCTTCGTGGTGATGGAGGACCTGAATTTCGATGTGATGGATCGCGATATTTTTGTGATCATGGGGGGAAGCGGTTGCGGCAAGAGCACTTTGCTGAGGCACATGATCGGGCTTCAGGAGCCGCGAAAGGGGGAGATTTTCTACGAGGGCGAGAATTTCACCTCGGCACCGGCGGCGGAGAGACTGAAGTATATCCGGCGATTTGGTGTGATGTATCAATCCGGAGCTCTCTGGTCATCGATGACCTTGGCCGAGAACATCTCGATGCCGATCGAGGAGCATACCGATCTGAAAAAGGAGGAGATCAAGGAGCTGGTTTCCTACAAACTCGCGCTGGTGGGGCTGTCGGGATATGAGGATTACTATCCGGCGCAGGTCAGCGGCGGTATGAACAAACGGGCTGGGATCGCCCGGGCGATGGCTTTGGATCCGGACGTGCTTTTCTTGGACGAGCCTGGCGCAGGACTTGATCCGCTGAGCTCGCAGCGCCTAGACGAACTGATTCTCCGCTTGCGCGACTCTCAGGGATCGACGTTTGTTGTCGTGACGCACGAGCTAGCGAGTATCTTTGCAATCGCCAACAATTCTGTTTTCCTGGACAACATCAAGAGAACACAAGGGGCGACTGGAGATCCGGAAGAGCTCCGCGATCATTCCGAAGATCCCGCCGTGCGCTTGTTTTTGAACCGCGGCGAAACACCAGATGATGACAAACCAGCATGAGTAAGAAAAAGGCCAGCTCCACGATGATTGGCGGCTTCACGCTGCTCGGCCTTCTGCTGGCGGGCGCTGCAGTGGTGATGTTAGGAGCAGGAAGATATTTTGAGAAGACTCACAAGATCCTGCTGTATTTCGACAAGAGCGTGAACGGTCTTCAGGTGGGTTCTGATGTTCGTTTCGGCGGCGTCCGCATCGGTAGGGTCTATTCGATCAACGTGATCATCGATACCAAGGAGAACCGAAAGATTATCCCGGTCGTGGTCGAACTTACCGAGAAGGAGCTGAAAAGCATCGCAGGCGGTGCGGGGGGAGATCTGGATCTTTCCTCGGAGCCCGGTGTTCTAAAGGCCGTCCGCGACGGGCTGCGGGCGGGTATGAAGCAGCAAAGCCTGGTGACGGGCCAGTTGTATATTGAGTTCGACATTGTGCCGGATGTACCTGGATTTGTTTACGAGGATGAGATCATGCCGGACTACCCGGTTGTCCCTACGATACCCACAGAATTCGACGAGCTTATATCCGGCATCACGGATGGATTGAAGAAAATCAACGAACTCGATTTACAAGGGGTGATGACCGAGATGCGCGACGTCTTGAAGTCTGCTAACAAGCAGATCGAGGGGCTGGATTTGGGGGAAATCAATGACAACATCACCGCAATCACCCGGGATGTGAAGAACATCACCGGCGATGATAAACTACCCTCGGCGATATCCAATCTCGACGAGGCACTGAGGGAGATCAAGGACCTGAGCGTGAAGGTGAATGATAATGTCGATCCGCTGATGCTCGAGATTCAGGGGCTGGCGGAGAGCACCCGGGCCAGCTTGGCTCGTATTGAATCCATGGCTGACGATATGTCAGAGATCACCGACCCGCGCTCCCCGATGCTACTGAACTTCCAGAACCTGTTGCATGAGACAGAAACAGCTTCGCGTTCATTGCGAGAGCTGACGAACGATCTGAAACGAAACCCAAATTCCCTGCTGCGGGGCCGAGCCCAACCATGAAACTCCTCCCTTTTTACCTGTTGTTTGTCGGTCTAGCGGCGTGTGGTATCACGAAGCCCATCGTGGATGATCCCGTCCGGCATCTTTTGGAAGCGCGTGTTGATCCCGGAGTTCCGACCAATTCCAAGCCAGCGGTCGCCATAGCCCGTCCTTCTCTACCGCCTTACATGGAGCGGGTGGAGCTGGTTACACGTACCGGAGACGGGAGGCTGGAGATCCACGAAAAAAATCTGTGGGCGGAGCCGCTTGACGCCGCCATCGCCCGGGTTGTGGCGGACAATTTGCGACGGATCACCAACTCCACGAACGTCCAGCCTTCCACGAACTTCATCACCAAGGACTACAGGACGCTCGTGGAAATCCGGATCGAGAGTTTCGACCCGGATCCATCTGGGATGCTGGTGCTGGAGTGCACGTGGAAAGCCCAGCCGGTTCCCGGAGGTGATGTCTCGCCACAGGCTTTTTTGGTCAAAGTGCCCATCGTTCCTTTGGGAGACCCTCTGGCCAAGCCGTTAACCGATCGCGTCATCGCGATGAACCACGCATTGGTTCTGCTTTCACAGAAGATCGCAAAGTCTCTGTGATGCAGGCTAAGGCTCCATCGGATAGGCGGTTTCGCCGTGCTGTGAGTAATCGATGCCTTCGAGTTCCTCCTCACGCGTAACACGAAGCCCGAGGATGAGTTTCACCAGCCATGCAATGCCCAACGTGGCGATTGCAGACCACAGCACCGTTACCCCCACGCCAATTGCTTGGATTCCCAACTGCTCTCCGATGGGTTTGACAAAGCCCAGACCGCCCATGCTTGTCTGCCCGAAAACGGCGAGCAGCAGCGTCCCCAGAATGCCGCCGACGCCGTGCACGGCGAAGACGTCCAGCGAGTCATCGATGTGCAGCTTTTCCCTGATCATGCTGACTGCGAAGTAGCAGGTGATGGAGGAGAGCGAGCCGATGACGATCGCGCCGAGCGGCCCGACATCTCCGGAAGCTGGAGTGATTGCCGCCAAGCCGGCGATCAAGCCCGTGACGAGTCCAATGAGGCCGGCTTTGCCATTCCGCACCCGCTCCAGCAGGGCCCAGACCAAGCCGCCGGCGCAAGCTGAGAGGTGGGTGACGAGCATCGTCATGCCTGCTGCACCACCTGCGGAAAGCTGGCTGCCGGCATTGAAGCCAAACCAGCCCACCCAAAGCATCGCCGCACCGATGAAGACCATTCCTGGGCTGTGCGGCGGGTGCGGATGGTCAGGGAAATGATCCCGTTTTCCAAGGACGAGGGCGAGGACCAGGGCGGAAATCCCAGCCGTGGCGTGAACGACGATGCCGCCTGCGAGATCGCGCACCCCGATATCGAACATCCAGCCGCCTCCCCACACCCAGTGGCAGACCGGGGTGTAAACGAGTGCGAGCCAAAGCGCCGAGACAAGCATCACGGCGCCAAATTTCATCCGCTCGACGACCGCTCCGATGTAGAGGGCCGGGGTGATGATGGCGAAGGTCATCTGGAACATCACGAATACGACTTCAGGTATCCCGCCGACGATGCTCTCAGTAGTGATTCCTTTCAGAAAAGCGGCATCAAGATTTCCGATCCAACCGCCGTCTCCCCGGAAGGCCAAGCTGTAGAGACCAGCAGCCCAGAGGATGGATGCCATGCACGCGACTCCGGCACATTGGGCCATCACCGAGAGCACGTTCCGCGCGCGGACCAAGCCGCCGTAGAACAGCGCCAGTCCAGGCAGAGTCATGAAGAGGACTAATGCCGTCGACGTGAGAATCCATGAAGTGGAGCCGCTGTCCACAGCGGGAACAGCTTCCTGAGCGGCGCATAGGCTGCTGGCAAAAGCGGAAACCGACAGGACGGGAAACAGGAGTTTGTTAGATTTGCTGAGGTGCATGAGCCGCTATATGAAGCACCTTCCGCGCCACTATGAGCGGAATTCATGGAAAAGAGCGGCGGCTTACTTGTTCTCCAGTTCTTCTTTGAGCGTCCGCACATTCACGTCCCTCTGTGGGTAGGGGATGGTGATACCAGCGGCATCAAATTCTTTTTTGACGCGCTTGGTGATGTCCCAGTAGACCGTCCAGTGATCGGCGGTTTTGGCCCACGGGCGGCAGATGAAATTCACCGAGAAGTCGGCGAGCTCGTTAAGGTGGATGGCCGGCTCGGGGATCTCCAATGTCAGTTCGTGCTCCTCGACGATGCGCTCGAGGATCTCCTGGGCCTGATCGACGTCGTCATCATAGCTGATGCCGAAGACCATGTCCACACGCCGGGTGGGCATGCCGGTGATGTTGGTGATGGTTTCTCCCCAGACTTTCTTGTTAGGGACCAGCACCTTCTTGTTGTCGAAGGTGCGGATCGTTGTGGAGACGAGGCTGACGTTGTCCACGGACCCGGCGATTCCGCCGACTTCGACGGCGTCACCGACATCGAAGGGTCGGTAAAAGAGCAACATGATGCCGGCCGCGAAGTTGCTTAGAGTGTCTTGAAGGGCAAATGCGGCAATGAAGGCACCGCCGCCAATCAGGGCAAGGGCGGCCCCTACGTTCACCCCGACCGTTCCGAGCGCCACTACCAGGCCCACCAGTAAAATGACCCGCCGGCAGATTTTGTTGATGAAGACTTTAAGGAGGGATGAAAGGTGCGGCTGACGGTCGATCACCCGGTGGACGAGTTTGCTGATAAAGATGGCGATGACCCAGAACACGACCATGATGCCGATGAACTGCAGTGCCTGCACCAGCACTTTTTTACCGCCGTTTTTGGCAGAAAACCATAGGGTAAGCGCCTTGAAGCGGGATCGCAGATTGATGGCACCCGGCTTGATGTCACTGACGACTGCTAGGTACTGCTGGTAAGGCTCGATCTCTCCGCCTTTTTTGCCGAACGAATCGAGGACGATGGTGTAGCGGGTCGCTAGCTCGCTTTTCTGCTGCCGCATTTGGATCAGCTCCATCTCGTTCTCGGGTGTGTTCACGCGGTTGAGCTGGCGGATTTCCTGAGCGGCGATTTCGAGGGCCTTTTGCTTCAACAGGGCCTGCCAGGCTTCCACTTCCACGGTGAGTTCATCGTGCGTCAGCGGCGCAACCATCAAACGGAGCACCTCTTCCTTGATCTCGGGATCTGCGGTGATCGGAACAACGGGCTGGGACCCGCCCTCTTGTGCAAGTGCTGCTGGTGATGCTTCTGCCTGGTCAGAACCTGGCGATGTCGGCTCCGCCTCCTGTGCAATGATGACAAGGATGCTGAAAATATAAGCCAGTAAGAGACGGGGGAGCAGGCGCGGCATGGGGTCCAACCTGCCCTGATTCACTGTCGGGTCAAGAATCGCCTGAGCTACCCTCCGAATCCAGGGATCTTCAGGTTGCAGTTAGAGGCAATTGGAACGAATGTCGCCAGATGAAAGACAAGCGTGTTCTGTATCTTAAAAGCGGCTGCCCATGGTGTATCGATGTCGAACGATACGTGGACAAGGAGGGGATCGAAGTCACCAAGCGGATCGTATCCGGCGACCGGGCGGCGATGGAGGAGATGGTGAAAGTATCGGGGCAAAGCAAAGCCCCCACGTTGGATTGGGAGGGGGACGTCCTGGCGGATTTTGGCGTGGACGAGCTGGTGCCATTCCTCAAAGGGAAGGTGTGAGCTATAGGCCGTGCTTCGTCTTCACCTTCTCGATCTCCTCTGTTAGGGATGACCAACGGGTGTAGGCGAGGTCTAAGGTCTTGGTGAGTTTTTCCAGCGCGTTGGTCGTCTGGCGTAGTTTGTCGGAATCCGCGTTCACCTCCTCGCTGGCGAGGGCAGTGGAGAGCTTGGCTTGAGCGGCTTCGTGCTCCGCGATCTTTGCTTCAAGAATCTCCAGTTCCTTTTCGAGCGGCGCGAGCACCTTGGTTTTAGCCTCGCGAGCGAGCGCTTCCAGACGCCTCTGCTCTTTGCGGTTCACGCCGGGGATGGACTCCTGTTTCTGCGGCGCGGCTTCTTTTTTCACCTCTGCATCCGCAGTGGTGGCGGGTGGGCGTTTGGCTGCGGCACTGCCAGAGGACTTTTCTTCGGCGATCTTTTCGAGGTAGTAGGTAATGTTACCGGAGAACAAACGGGGTTCTTCTCCCGGCCTGAACTCAAGGGTTTTCGTCACCAGCCGATCAAGGAAATCGCGGTTGTGGGAAACGATCATCACGGAGCCGGGATAATCCAGGAGCGCGCGCTGCAGGACGCCCTGCGATTGCATGTCGAGGTGGTTAGTCGGCTCGTCGAGAATAAGGAAATTGGCAGGCTTTAGCAGCATGCAGACGAGGGCGACACGGGAGCGCTCGCCGCCCGAAAGTACGCCGATCCTTTTGAAAACATCGTCGCCGGTGAAGAGGAAGCAGCCGAGCAGGTTGCGAACGTGAGGCATGGCGTCCCGGGACGCGACCGCTTGCACCGTCTCTAGGATCGTAAGCGTGGGATCGAGTTCGTCTGCGTGGTTCTGAGAGAAGAACGATGGCGCGACCTTGTGGCCGAGGATCACCTCTCCGTTGTCAGGGGGCTCTTGGGCGGTAACGAGGCGGCAGAAGGTGGACTTGCCAGCGCCGTTTGGTCCCACGATCGCGAACTTTTCACCTTTGTTGATCTCGAAATCGAAGCCGTTGAAAATCTGCAGTGGGCCGTATGCCTTGGTGACGCCCTCAACCTTGGCAACGGTATGACCGGAGTTCGGCGGTGGCGGAAAGCGAAAATTCATCACTGCGTCATCCTGCTCGGGTGCCGGGATGCGCTCGACCTTGGCGAGGAGTTTGATCCGCGATTGCACCAGCGTCGCCTTGTTGGCCGACGCGCGGAAGCGGTCGATGAAGCGCTGGCTTTCGGCGATTTCCCGCTGCTGCGCGGTGTATTGCTTGAGCCGGATTTCCTTCCGCAGAACCGATTCCTTTTCAAAGTAAGAGAAATTTCCGGCGAACTCCTCGGCGCGGCCGTGGGCGAAGGCGATCGTGCGGGTGCAGAGGGTGTCCAACAGTGCGCGGTCGTGGGAAATGAGCAGGATCGCACCAGGGTAATTCACGAGATATTGCTCCACCCAGATCTGCGTCTCGATATCGAGGTGGTTCGTCGGCTCGTCGAGCAGCAGCACTTCAGGCTGTTGGAGGAAGAGCTTCGCCATGGCGATCCGCATCTGCCAGCCACCGGAGAATTCCGAACAATCGCGTTTGAAATCCTTGTCTTTAAATCCGAGGCCTTTGAGGACGGATTCGATCTTGGGCTTCATCAGCTCTGGATCGTTGTCGTAAAGCTTGAGCTCTAGCTCGCCGATCTCCTCGAGCAGGTCGCCGTAGGGGGAGGAGCGGGGGTCAAGCTTCACCAGCTCGTTGGAAAGCCGCTCTACTTTTTCCCGCAGCGCGATGGTCTCGCCGAAGGCGGATTCCGTTTCCTGCCATAGCGTGCGGCCTCTCACGTGGATGCCTTCCTGCGGTAGATATCCGATTTTGGTTCCTTTTGGTGCGGAAATCTGGCCACCGGACGGGGGGATGATGCCGGCGATGCACTTCATCAGCGTGGATTTGCCCGCGCCGTTGTGACCGGCGAAGGCAATACGCTCGCGCGGCTGGACGGAAAAGGAGAGATTGTTGAAGAGGACGCGCGGCCCGAATTCAACGCGGAGTGCTTGGACGGAAATCATAAACGCGGGCAGGGTGCATTTCCTCGCGGGATGGTCAATGGCGGAGAATCGACAGGTGCCCGTGGATGTTCGGGCTTGGCATGGCGGATGCAATCCGCCGCCACGGCTCAGCTCCAGCTGTAGGTGGTGGGGGGCTCGCCGCCCATGCGCTTGCGGATGCTGGCCACGGCCTCGGTGGCACTGGGATCCTGCGGATGCGCTTTTAGAAATTTTTCGAAGTTGGCGAGCGCGGCGGAGAGGTTTCCGCTCTCGGCGAGGAGCATGCCTTCTTCGTAAACGGCGATCATGATATTGGGATCGAGGGAAACTGCTCTGCTTAACGACTCGAGAGCGGCTTCTTTTTTTCCGCTGAGGCGAAGAATATGGCCGAGGGCAAAGTGGGAGTGTCCGTCCAAAGGATCTAGAACCACGGCCTTTTCGGCGGCAGCCACAGCCCGGGTGGTGTCGCCGCTTTCCATCAGGGCCAAGGCATAGCTGGTGTAGATCTCGGGGCGGTCCGAATCGATATTGAGGGCGGATTCGTAATGGGCGATGGCATCCTGCATCCTGCCGTGGCCAGCGCTCTCGACTGCCATGATGAGCAGCTCGTCTGTTTCGGTGAGACCTTTTTCTTTAAGTTTCGCAGTAGCTTTTTGGGCATCTTCCGAGCGCCCGAGCGCGTTCAGGATCACGATGTAGAGCTGCCAGGTCTGGCCGTCATCGGGATCTTCGATGAGCGAACTCTCGACGGCGGTTAGAGCCTCGGGGAGGCGGCCTGCTTGAAGGGAGTCGACGGCGGCGTTGTAGTATTCAATGCTGGGCTCTGGCATGAGATTGCGAGAAGACTACGCGGCGCGGCACGGATTCCAAGGGAAGAATCACGCAACACGGACGGGCCGCTCCCACCCATGATCCATGCGCGACGAAGAGGCTGATCGCGTCCGAAGCTCCCGTCCCTGCCTGAACTGGCAAGCTAAGGCCGGTTGCTCCCCGGCGGTAGTCTGCTAGATTCGAGCAAACATGATATCTGACGAGGCCGGCGGGCATGCGCGGAAGCTTTCGGTGCATGACGCGGTTTGCATCGTTCTTGGCGTGGTAATCGGAAGTGGGATTTTCGCTTTTCCCTCGTTAGTAGCCGCTAACTCCCCCGGTCCCCTTTGGATGATGTCACTGTGGCTGCTCGGCGGCGTGATCAGTCTGATGGGGGCTCTCTGTTATGCGGAACTCGCTTCGGCCTATCCGGATGCCGGGGGGGACTATTATTTCCTGCGGCGGGCGTATGGGCAAAAGGTCGGCTTCCTGTTTGTATGGGCGCGGATGGCGGTGATCCAGAGCGGAGCCCTTGCGGCGGCGGCTTTCATCGCTGGAAATTATGCGAGTGAATTGATTCACTTGGGTGAATACTCGCCTGGGATCTACGCGGCGGTCATCATCGTCGCGCTGACCCTGCTGAATCTAAGAGGCTTGCGGGCCGCGAAATGGGCGCAGAACTTTCTCGTCGCCGCCATCACGCTTGGCTTGCTGACGGTCGTGGCGGCCGGCTTGTGGCAGGGCATTTCAGTAGAGTCGGTGACGTCCGTACCACCTTCGGAGGGAGGTGCGGGTGATGCCGGAACGTTGGGACTTGCGCTGATCTTTGTCCTCTTTTCATACGGAGGCTGGAACGAAGCGGCGTATCTTTCCGCTGATATACGGGATCCAAAAAGAAATATCACCCGGACCCTGATATGGGGGATCGGCATCGTCACAGCCATCTATATGTTGATCAATGCAGCGCTGCTCTTGGGAATGGGTCTCGGGGGCATGGCGGGATCGCGGGCGGTCGCTGCAGATCTTCTCCGCAGAACGTGGGGCGAAACGGGTGCGTTCTTCATCAGTATCCTCGTGGTGGTGGCGGTGCTGAGTACGGTGAACGCAACCATCATCACAGGTGCCCGATCGAATTACGCGTTGGGGCGCGATTATCCACGGGTCTTCGGCTTTCTTGGTCACTGGAACGCTCGGACGGATGTGCCTGTGGCGGGGCTGGTGGTGCAGGCGTTGATCTCGCTGCTGCTCGTTCTGCTGGCGCCGATCGTGTTTGAGGAGGGTGGGCTGGAGGCAATGGTCGCCTACACTGCTCCGGTCTTTTGGTTCTTCTTTTTTCTAGCGGGATTGAGCGTTCTGGTGCTCAGGCGGCGTGATCCGGAGCGCGAGCGACCTTTCCGCGTTCCATTCTACCCGTTCGCTCCGCTCGTGTTTTGCGGGGTGTGTCTGTATATGCTGTACTCTGCTATCGCTTACGCTGGAGCGGGTTCTATGGTCGGGGTGGCGGTGGTTGTTGCGGGCTTGCCATTTCTTTTGGTGAACCGCAGCAAAACTGACCCAAGAAGGCAGGGAGGGTGACCGCCGATACCATGATAGGAAAATTCTAGGAAGCGTGGGGAGGGTAACTTTTTCCTAATCGCCGAGAGGGCACAGGGACTCGTTCAAAGTTCCTGTCTGCCACTTCGTTTTCAGGAGCCGAGACCTTGGCAGAGCATGCTGTGACGAAAAAGACCCGAGCGCTCAGCTGATATCGATCGCCGAGGCCCGGGAAATTGGGATCATGCCAGTTGCTTCCGGTTGCAACCGGAGATCGACACCGCAACAGGATTACCGGGAAGCCACCGGCTCTTCTTTTAGGCGGAACACCACGACTCTCCGGTCCTGGCTGCGAACCGATTCGCGGGCGTCTTCAGGGTAGCGGGCTTCGCTCTCCCCATATCCGACCGGTAGCAGACGGTAGGGTGAGACTCCCTGCCGAACCATCTCACGGACGATCCGCTCAGCCCGTTGCTGAGAGAGTTCCATGTTGGCTTCATAGGTTCCCTCAGCCGAGGCATGGCCTTCGATCACGAAGCGGGCGTTGTCCGGCGTTTTCTTCATCGCTTCTCCAAGAGCAGCGACCACTTCGTAGGAGTATGGATCTGCAAATTGTGTCGAGCCTTGCTGAAACAGGATGTCGTCGCTGGAGATCATTGACTTTTCGTCCACGGGGTAGGAGACCACCAGGGACTCCTCGTCTCGGTAGGCTTCCGGTGGCAGCGGCATTGCGTTCGGAGCAGATACGTTGCGTCTTTCGTAAAGCATGGGTCCAACCTCCGGGGCGCGGTGGAACTGCACTTGTTCCATGGCCTGAGCAGCCATCAGGATGGCAGGAACCGAGGCGGCGGAATCGAAATGAACATAGCGGCGGCCCTCGTGGAGGTAACGTGGCCGTTCATAAGCAATACGCTCGTCATAGCTTTCCTCTATGATCGTGGTTTCTGTGGTCTCGCGGATGCCTCGGCGGCGGGGGCCGGAGAACTTGCGACTCGGTGAGTGTTGGAAAAACTCCGGTTGGGGTCCTTCCACGTTCTGACCGAGCAAACGGCGCTGGAAATATTCCACCGCTTCGGTGCGCTGCTGTGGTGGTATCGCTTCGATTCCCCGTCCCTGGCGCATCTCCTGCATCCGTGGTAGCATACGTTCCTCACGGGCGATTTCCGCGCGGGAGATCCGGCTTTCTGCACCGATGATATCTTCGATCAGAGCGCGAGCTTCCTGAGGACTTTGCAGGCGGGCCTTGCGTTGATCCAATTCGCGCTCCACCTCGCGGGTTGCTTCAAGCACCTGCGTTTCCGCCTGTTGCTCCGGTTCGGACATTGGTTGGGCGGGCGCTACAGGTTGCTCGGTTGGGGCCTTTGCGTCTGCCACCTCGTCTTCAGCCTGACGTTCGCGCGTCTCCCGTTGCACTGGCGCGGGCTCGGCGGACGGTTGCGCAGGAGATTCGGCCGCTTGTTTTTGGGCGCTTTCTGAAGTTTTCTCCGGTTGCGGCGCGGCATCCTGACCAGCGTTTGGACGTTCCGTCATCTCTGGAGCGGGGGCCTCTTCCTTAACCGGGCTTTCCGATTGCACTTGCTCGGCATCCTTCGCCGGATCCACTGAGGCAGGGTTCTCTGCGGCATTTTGCGGTCGGCCCTGCCGGGATCCACGCCCTGGTTTGTCAGCTGCTTCAGGACGATCCCTGCCTGCTCCGGGCCTGTCGGGGCGATCCGGACGAGCCCGGCGGTCAGCTCGTTCTGCCTCTGGGATCGGGGCGGTGGATTCTTCCGCCGCAGGATCGGGAGCGGCGGCTTGGGCAGGCGCTGGAGCTAACGCTGGATCGGCAGAGTCAGGAGTGGGAGGCGGTGTGCCTTCTGCTCCGGCAGGATCCGGGACTGGTGTTGCTTCCAAGTCGGAGGGCTGATCCTCGGTGAGAGCTGCGGCAGCCT
This sequence comes from Akkermansiaceae bacterium, assembly GCA_041748235.1. GTDB lineage: Bacteria > Verrucomicrobiota > Verrucomicrobiia > Verrucomicrobiales > Akkermansiaceae > Luteolibacter. Next base: position 35,324 of record JBGTDO010000093.1, read on the forward strand.
CCTCCACGGCTTTTTCTGTATTTTCAGCTTCTGCAGCGATTCCTGCGACGACGTCGGAACCCTCAGGTTCTGCTGCGTTCGTAGGGAAAGCGATCGCCAGTGGTAGGCCGAGGAGGGCGGAGCGGAAGAGACGGATTGGGTAGGTTTGTTTCATGGGATAGATGGTTTTTAAAAAAGAGGCATTAGGTGGGGCAGGGCTCGATATCCCGGTTTAGTAATCCGAAGGAGCAGCGGCTTGGAGGACGACCTTGTAGTTCCCGCGCTGAAAGATCACAGCATTCTCAGTGGCACCCATGGTCCAGACGCCTTTGGCAACGGCTTGGCGGGAGCCTTCGGAGTAGGGATTGCCGATGGCGAGACTCGATTCAGCGGGGAAAAACTGCCACGCCATGATCCGGACCGAGACATTCGGGTTCTGACGGAGCGAGACGGCGACGTCGCCACTGATCTTGTTTTGCTGGATGCCGGTTCCGAAATCGAGAAACCATTCTTGGCCCTCGCCCATCGGGAAGATTGGATCATTGCTGGCAGCGACCTTGTACATCCCGGCAAATCCTGAGGTGTTCTGGTCAGGAATGTCAGCGTCCGCAACCTGCATTCCAAGTGTGAAAAGAGCCGCCATACAAATAGCGAAAAACCCTGAACTCTTGTTGGCGAAAAAGTTATTTCTGAGGAGTAAGGGTGTTTTCATACGGTTACTTTTAGCTTGTTCCGTGCCGTAGGGGCCAAACCTACATTCTGTATGGGATTCCTCCGATTTCCTCGCAGGCCGAAGTTTGGTTCTGTGCAAGCTGCACGATCGAAATGGCAATATTGCGGTGCTGCGGCCTCGCGATAAAATTGCATCAAGTAGCCTTGACCCACCCTTCTCGCTCCGGTTAGTCCTTTTGGATGATTCGCTGGTCGAAATCGTTGTTTTTCAGTCCCGTGCTCCGATGGCGTCAGGAGCCGGTGGTGCCGATGGTGCTGTTGCTGATTGCAGGAGGATTGTGGGGATTTGCGGAGATTGCCGACGAGGTCCGGGAGGAGGACGCCCGAGGTTTCGATCAGGTGGTCATGCTGGCGATGAGGGAGCCTGCGGACACATCCGATCCTATCGGTCCCACCATGGATGGAGGAAATGGGGCGGGATCTCACGGCGCTGGGCGGGTTCACGGTCCTGACGATCATCACCTTGGCAGTGACCGGCTTTCTGATGTTCTTGGGGAGTCGGCGGATCGCTGGCATCGCGCTAACCGCAGTGACCGGGGGAATGCTGCTGACTCACTTCCTCAAGGAGGGTTTCAATCGGGCGCGGCCGGACCTGGTTCCACACAGGGTTCTTGTCACCAATGCAAGCTTTTCCAGCGGCCACACGATGATGGCGGCAGTGGTTTATCTGACGCTGGGTGTGCTGCTGGCGCGGACGCTGCCCCACCGGCGGCTGCGGGTGTTTGTGATCACTGTTTCGGCGGTGATCGCGATCCTGGTGGGCGTCAGCCGGGTTTACCTAGGGGTGCACTGGCCGACGGATGTGCTGGCGGGCTGGACTCTCGGCTCGACCTGGGCGCTCTTCTGTTGGCTCCTGGCAATCCGGCTGGATCCACGTGACCGCGATAAAGATCTAGGAGGGGAGCGAGCCTGACTCAGGCTTCGCAAGCCTTCTTCATCATCTCCACATCGACAGCCTCGTAGAAGTCGTCATTGACGAGACAGACGGGGGCGGTGCCGCAGGATGCAAGGCATTCGGCAAATTCGACCGAGTATTTCCCACAAGGGGAGACGCTGATCGGATGGTGGTGCGGATCGGCGGCGGCGCGATCAATTCCGAATTCCTGGCACAGATCCGCCATCAGCTCCGCGCTGCCCCCGAGAGCGCAGGAAAGGGTGCGGCAAACGCGGATGTGATGCTTGCCCGGCGCGTATTGACGGAAACCGGGGTAGAATGTCACCACCTCAAGGACCTTAATCGGCTCCAGCTCCAACTTCGCCGCGACCCAGTCGATTGACTCGGTAGAGATGAAGCCGAATTTGTGCTGGACGATATGCAGCAGCGGCAGGACCGCAGAGCGCTTGCTCTCCGGGTAGTTGGAGATGCGCTTGTCAGCCTCCGCCTCCAGCTCCGGACTGACTGCGAATGGCTGAAAATAAGGCGATGCCGCAGGGGTGTGGGAAGCGCCGCCGGTTTCTAGAAGCGTGGAGTCGGACATGAATAGATAATGCGGAAAAAATCGGGTAGGGCGGCTACTTGTTGAGGAGACCCTCTAGGTGGTTCATTACGACGGTAGGGCCCTTGTAGTTCTCGCCCTCGTAGCTGGTGGCCAGAAGGTTGCCTTCCAGATCCGTCAGCACGAGGTTTGGAATGCCGCTGCCGGGATGCTGGAACTTTTTCTTGAAGTCATCTGCTTTGGAGAGCTTGAGGTGGGGCCACTCCATCTTTTTATCCTTTGCGTATTCCTCCATCGCATCGTCATCACTGTCAGAGGTGACCAGAACGATCTCAAACTCGTCGCTCTTCGGTTTGTAGGTGTTGTAAAATTCCACCAAGGAGGGCGTGAACTTCTGACAAGGCGGGCACCACGAGGCGGTGTAGTAGAAAAGATAGTATTTCGTCGGCTTTTGATCCAAAGAATAGCGTTTGAGCGATTTCCCTGAGAGTTTTACCAATTGACCGTCGAGTTCTTCGTCGAAGACGCTGGTAGCGCCGGAGGCGGTGGTGGCACCGGAGGCGGAGGACGCTTCTTCCGGCTTCCAGTTCTTCACCAGCTCGGCATCGGCCTGGGAGAGATCGGCTGCGGGAATGTCGACGATCTTGCCGTTCTTCATCTTGAACTGCCCTTTGACGGCATCACCCTCGCCGGTGGTTCCGGCCAGCTCAAGATCCGCCGTTTTACCGTCGGCGCGGGTCCATGTGCGGAACTCGGCATGCAGGGAGCCGGTCAGAAACCCGGCGGTCAAAAATAGATAGGTCGTTTTCATGGCTTCGTGCAGTTAGCGGTCACACTCACCCATTACAAAATCCAAGGAGCCAAGGATAGCAGGAATATCAGAAACCATATGCCCGGGCAGCAGTTTCGACACAATTGAAAGGTTGCAGTAAGAGGGGCTGCGGATTTTCAGGCGGTTCGGGACTCCGCCGCCCTTGGAATGGATGTAGAAGCCGAGCTCGCCCTTGGGGTTTTCTGCAGCGAAATAAACCTCGCCCTCGGGAGCATCAATTCCCTGGGTGGCGACGATGAAATGGTGGATCAGCTCCTCCATCGACATCAGCACCCGCTCCTTCTGTGGCAGCATGCTCTTGGTATCTGCGAGATTGACCGGTCCGGATGGCATCGTATCGAGCACCTGCCTGCAGATGCGGATTGACTGGCGCATTTCCTCCATCCGAATCTGGTAGCGCGCGTAGCAATCGCCTTCATCAGCAATCGGCACGTCGAAATCATATTTTTCGTAGCCGAGGTAAGGGCTGTTTTTGCGGAGATCTCGGTCTACTCCGGAGGCGCGGAGGTTCGGACCAGTCATGCCGAAGGAAATGGCGGACTCCCTCGTGATCACGCCGATGTCGATCATCCGGTCACGAAAGATCTTGTTGTTGTCCAGCAGCTTGCCGATTTCGGCGATGGCGACTTCGCATTCTTCAAGGAAGGTGCGTACCGCTCCATCGAAGCCGACCGGCATGTCGCGAATCTGGCCGCCGACCCGGGTGTAGGAGGTGGTGAAACGCGCGCCGGTGAGCTGCTCGCAGAGATTGTAGACTTTTTCCCGCTCCGTAAAGGTGTAGAGGAAAACAGTCATCGCGCCGACATCCATCGCGCACACGCCAACTCCCAGCATGTGGGCGGAAATCCGCGCCAGCTCGCAGCAAAGCACTCGCAGCGCTTGGCCGCGTGGAGGTAGCTCCCAGCCCATCAGCTTCTCAACCGCGCAGGCGTAGGCGACGTTGTTTGCCAACGGCGCAAGGTAATCTAGCCGGTCCGTGTACGGCACGAACTGGTTGTAATGCATGTTTTCCGCGATCTTTTCATCGCCCCGGTGGAGGAACCCCACATCCGGATCGGCCGAGTGGATCATCTCGCCCTCCAGCTCCAGGATCAGGCGCAGCACGCCGTGAGTTGCAGGGTGGGAGGGGCCCATGTTCAGCACCATTCGCTCGCCCACAAGGTCGTCCGTGACCTCCTGATAGGTCTCGGCGGCGTTGGCCGCGCGTCCTAACGTGTCCGGGACCTCAAATTCTGTGGAAATACTCATACGTTCGCTCGCGGGAAGTAAGGTCCGAAAGCCCTCCGAATCGCAAGCGCAGTTTTTGGAAACGGATCAAGGGACATGCTGCCCATATTTTGAGTCCTCCTCAGCGGTGATTCAGAGAAGGAACCACGAATGGGACTGTTGAAGGGGGAAACGCTGGGATCCTGCGATCGTTCTTCAGTCCGCCGCCGCCACGTGGTGACGGACGGCTATCAAAAAAGGTCGAGCTTCAGCGGCATCGCCAGCCAAGCCGACGAACGTGAAAATTCGGGTTGCTGGGCAGCAGGATGCAGCCCCTCCTTGGGTGGGAAGTGGCTGATAGATTTTAGGTGAAGGTTTCTGGGAGATCAGCTTACAGTTGGGGATGGAGATGATGATTCGAGCGAGGAGGAATAGGCGCAGTGCGGCGATCCGGGGATTGGTGCGGGAGACGCGGCTGGGGGTGGAGGATTTGATCTTGCCGGTGTTTTTCCATGAGGATGCGGAGGATGTGGAGATCGCGTCGATGCCGGGCTGCGTGCGCTGGTCGGTGGAGGGGCTGGTGAAACAGGTGGGGGAGGCGTTTGCGCTGGGGGTGCGGGCGGTGGTGCTGTTTCCGAAGATCGAGGAGAGTTTGAAAACATCGGATGGGGCGGAGTGCGCGAATGACGAGGGGCTGGTGCCGCGGGCGATCCGGGCGATCAAGGACGCCTGCCCGGGGATCTGCGTGATCACGGATGTGGCGCTGGATCCCTACAACTCGGACGGGCACGACGGCCTGGTGGAGCGGGACGCACGTGGGGAGCTGAAGATTTTGAACGACGAGACAGTGGAGGTGCTGTGCGAGCAGGCGCTGTGTCATGCGCGGGCGGGTGCGGACATCGTCGCGCCATCCGATATGATGGACGGGCGGGTGGGGGCGATCCGGCTGGCGCTGGATGAGGCGGGATTCGAGGAGGTGGGGATTATGGCCTACACGGCGAAATATGCTTCGGCTTTTTACGGACCTTTCCGCGGGGCTCTTGATTCGGCACCTAAAGAGGGGGACAAGAAGACCTATCAGATGGATCCGGGGAACGTGCGGGAGGCGGTGCGGGAGCTCCTGATGGATGAGGAGGAGGGGGCAGATGTGGTGATGGTGAAGCCGGCGGGGCCGTATCTGGATGTGATCGCGCGGCTGAGGGACGAGACGACCCTGCCGATCGCCGCGTATCAGGTGAGTGGTGAGTATCTGATGATCAAGAGCGCCTGCGCGAGCGGTTGGCTGGATGAGAGGGCGGTGGTGATGGAGAGCCTGTTAGGGATCAGGCGGGCGGGTGCGGACATGATTTTAACGTATTTCGCGAAGGATGTGGCGGGGTGGCTGCGGGAGGGTAGTTGAAATTATGACGACTGAGCCGGAAAAAGTGAGGGTGAAGTGGAGGATCGAGCCGCTGATGGGCGGGGTGGCTCTGTTGTTGTTGCTGATGGGATGTTATTTCACGCTGAGGCCCTTTTTTTCCGCGCTGATGTGGGCGGTGATTTTGAGCTATCTGCTCTATCCGCTGCAACGGCGTTTCACAGTATGGTTCAGAGGCTCGCAGACGATAGCGGCGATCTGCGTGACGCTGACGGTGGTTTTGGTTCTGGCGGGGCCGATTTTTTTAATCGGCATGCGGCTGGCGGAAGATGGAAAATCCATGGCGATGGCGACGCGGGACAGGATCATCGCCGCTCCGGATGAGGCTCCAGTGTGGATGGTGCGGGTGCCGGTTTTTGGTGAAGACATGGTGACCTTCTGGGAGGATTTCTCGGCAGGGAAACGGGATTGGCTCACTCAGCTTGAAAACACGATGAGCGGCAATGGTGCGGGCCCGGCGGACGTTGAAGAGGTGGAGGTGGAAGTCGAGAAATCGCGCCTGACGGAGCTGCTGGGAAAAGGCCTGGTCCGGGTCCGGGACGGTCTGGTGCGGACGGGGATGGCGCTGGGGCATGCGGTGTTGGAGGTGCTGGTGAGCGCGTTTCTCGCGTTTTTCCTGCTGCGTGATGCTCCGGCCTTGGGGGCGCGGCTGGCGGTGGCGGTAGGGAGACTCGCCGGGGAGCGCGGTCAGCATCTGCTGCAGGTGGCGAGGGGAACGGTGAAAGGGGTGGTTTTCGGTGTTCTGGGCACGGCGCTGGTGCAGGCGGTGGTGGGTGGTATCGGGTTTGCGATCGCGGGGGTGCCAGGAGCGATTCTATTAGGCGTGCTGACGTTTTTCTTCGCGGTGATACCCTTCGGGCCGGTCTTGCTATGGGGCTCGGCGGCGATGTGGTTGTTCATGCAGGGCTCGCCGGGATGGGGCGTGTTCATGTTGATCTGGGGCGGGCTGGGGATCAGCAGCGTGGACAACGTACTGCGGCCGCTGCTCATCAGCCAGGGGACGAAGATGCCCTTTGCGCTGATTTTCTGCGGTCTGATCGGTGGCGCGATAGCCTTTGGTCTGGTCGGCATTTTCATCGGCCCGATCCTGCTGGCGGTCGCCTATCGGCTGGTGGACGAGTGGACGATCATGGAAGATTTCAAGCCGCTGAACGATGGAAACCAAGGGTGAATATGGACCTAAGAGAGTTGGAGGATTTTTTCCGGGCGAACTTTGCAGAACGTGGTGAGCTCGGGGCGGGGGTGAGCGTGTGGAGGAATGGGGAGGAGATTCTAGGGCTAGCCGGCGGATGGTGCGAGAGGGAACGGGTGCGGGAGTGGACTGTGGATACGCTTGCGCCGGTTTATTCGGCGACGAAGGGGCCGGCGGCTGCGACCCTGCTGCATGTTTTGGCGAAGCGAGGGCTGAATCATGAGACGGCGGTGGGAGAGGTGTGGAGTGCTTTTCCTCTGAGAAACGCTACGTTTGCCGAAATGCTATCGCATCAATGCGGGCTGGCGGCGCTGGATGAGGTGGCGGATGTCTTCGATCATGAGGCGGTGGTGAATGCTGTGGAGCTGACCTTGCCGGAGTGGCGGTCGGGCGAGGGTCATGGTTACCACCCGCGGACGTTTGGATTTTTGTTGGATGAATGCGTGAGGAGGTTGGAGGGGCGGAGCCTCGGGGAGGTGTGGAACGAGGAGATCGCGCGGCCGATGGGGATTGATTTCTGGATCGGGCTACCGGAGGATCAATGGGGGAGGGTGGCGAAACTCGTGCCGGGTCGGGCGAAGCCTTCGGTTTATGAGGAAGGGTTCTATGCGGCTTTCAACGCGCAGGGGAGCCTGACGCGGCGGGCGTTTTCGTCGCCAAAAGGATTGCATGCGATTGCGGAGATGAACGAGCCGCGGGCGTGGGCGGCGGGGCTGCCAGCGATGGGTGGTGTGGGGACGGCGAGGGGTTTGGCGAAATTCTATCAGGCTGCGATCGGAGCTATTGACAGTCCTCTGTTAGTAGGTGTCCAACGGAGTCTTGAGGAGCTGCAGGTTTGCGGGGAGGACCGGGTGCTGCTGAGGGAGACGGCTTTTACCTGCGGCTGCCAGAAGGATCCGGTGGATGAGCAGGGGAAGAAGAAGCGGATGCTTTATGGAAACTCACAGAGGGCGTTCGGGCATCCGGGAGCGGGGGGGAGTCATGGGTTTGGGGATCCGGGGAGCGGGATTTCGTTTGGCTACGTGATGAACCAGATGGAGCTGAACGTGATGCCGGGAGAGCGGTGTATGGGGCTGGTGGAGAGGCTGGGGTGAACGGGGAATTTTTAACCGCCAAGTCGCGAAGGCGCGAAGTTTGAAGAGGTGGGGAAAGTGGGAGGGGAGGGGGATGAGATTTCACCGCCAAGAACGCCAAGTAGAATTCAAATGCTGAGTTGATTCATGTTTTCGACCGTTTTTAACTTGGCGGACTTGGCGGTTCGATCCTTGTTATTTAAAGAAAATGCAGATGGGCTTCGGAGCTTTGACGGTGGATTGGGGTTTGCCTAGGCGGCCGGTGTCGGGGTCGAGGCTGAGGACGGAGATGGTGTCGCTGGCTTGGTGCCCGCAGAGGAGCCACTTGCCGGAGGGATCGATTTTGAAGTGACGTGGCTGCTTGCCGCCGCAGGGGGCGTGTTGGATGTAGCTGAGTTTTCCGGTTTCGGGATCGCGCTTGTAGACGACGATGGAGTCGTGGCCACGATTGGAGCCGTAGACGAAGTTGCCCGAGGGATGGACTTCGATTTCTGCGGTAGTGTTTTGGCCGTCGAAGTCCTCTGGGAGAGTTGGGACCGTTTGGATGTCGGTGAGCGAGCCGGAGCTGGAGTCGAAGGCGGCGACTTGGATGGTGTTATCGAGTTCGTTGATGATGTAGGCGTGCTTCTCGTCGGGAGAGAAGGTCATGTGGCGGGGGCCGGCACCGGGAGCGGTTTTGAATTCCGGAGGATCGTTTGGCGTAAGTTCGGAGGTGGCAGGATCGAAGTTGTAGATCAGAATCTGATCGGTGCCGAGGTCAGGGACGAAGAGGAAACGGTTGCCTTTGTCGAAGTAGACGCCGTGCGTGTGGGGCGCTTGCTGGCGCTCGTGAGGGCCCGAGCCTTTGTTCTTGATAAAGGTGGCGATCTGGCCTGGCTTGCCATCGGGGTCCAGGCGGACGGTGGTGATGGAGCCATCGCCATAGTTGGCGGTGGCGACGGTGCGGCCCGAGGCATCGACGGCGATATGGCTGGGTCTGCTGCCTTTGACTGGAGCGGTGCCTAGCTGGGTGAGGCTGTTTGCCTCTCCGATGGTGAAAGCCCCGACGGTGTTGTCGCCACCGGCGGAATAGAGGATGGGTTTTTCCGGATGGGCGGCGAGGAATCCGGCTTTGTATTCCTCGGCAAGAGCGGGCTCCGACAGGACGCCTTTTTCGGCATCAAAATCAGCGAGGAAAATGCCACTTTTTCCGGTGCCGATGTAAACCGGCTGGGCATGAAGGGCGATGGTGGAAAGAAGTAGAAGGGCTTTGATTTTCATGGTTTTCGGATGTTGGAATACGGGCGGGGTTTAGGGAATTTTTTCAGGGACGCGTAATCAGACTCTGAAGTCGAAGTGGCGGTTGGCGTTGTTGAAGCAGATGTCGGCAACGAGCTTGGAGAGTGCTTCGAAATCGTCCGGGAGCTCGCCGCGTTCGGCTTCCGTCCCGAGAATGTTGCAGAGGATGCGCCGGAAATATTCGTGACGGGGAAACGAGAGGAAGGAGCGGGAATCCGTGAGCATGCCGACGAAGCGGGAGAGGAGGCCGGTGGATGAGAGGGCGTTGAGCTGCATTTCCATGCCTTCCTTCTGATCGAGGAACCACCAGCCGGAGCCGAACTGAATCTTTCCGGGAACTGTGCCGTCCTGGAACGGGCCGGTCATGGCTGCGAGGAGGTAGTTGTCGTTCGGGTTGATGTTGTAGAGGATGATTTTCGGGAGGCAGTCCTGCCGCGCGAGGGCGTCGAGATAGGTCACGAGAGCCGCGCCCTGGGGGGTATCGCCGATGGTGTCGTAGCCGGAATCGGGGCCGAGCTTCTCGGCCATGCGGGAGTTGGTGTTGCGGAAGGGGCCCAGGTGGAGCTGCTTGGTCCAGCCACGCGCGGCATCGAGCTGGGCGGAGAAGACGAGGAGATAGAAGGAAAAGCGTTCCTTGTCATCGGCGGAAACGGCAACGCCTGAACGGGCTTTGTCAAAGATGATGGCGGCTTCTGCGTCGGTGCAGGGCAGGGCAGGGCAGCGTTCGAGGCCATGATCGGAGAGGCGCGCGCCGACTGCGTGGAAATCGTTGTGGCGCTTCTCGAGTGCGGTGAGAAGGTCGGAAAGACGCTCGATCGAGGTGTCGGACGCTTTTTCGAGCTTTGCGATCCAAGGGTTGAGCAGATCCGGGCGGTCAACTTGGAAGGCTTTGTCGGGGCGGAAAGTAGGGACGACTTTGGTGCCAAGGTCGGAGGCGGCGATTGCCTGGTGGTGATCGAGCGGATCGGCTGGATCGTCCGTTGTACCGACCACGCGGACGTCGAATTTTTTCAGCAGTCCGTGGGTGGTGAAATCGGGTTCGGCGAGTTTTGCGTTGGTTTTCTCCCAAATCTCCTCGGCGGTGTCGGGAGTGAGAAGCGTGTGGATGTCGAAGTAGCGCTGAAGCTCCATGTGGACCCAGTGATGCATTGGGTTGCGGAGGGTGTAGGGCACGGTCTCGGCGAAAGCCTGGAACTTATCGCGAGGATCGGCGTTGCCGGTGATTCGGTTTTCGTCGATGCCGTTGGCGCGCAGGAGCCGCCACTTGTAATGGTCGCCGCCAAGCCAGAGGTCTGAGATATTTTCCCAGCGGTGGTTGGTGGCGATCTCTTTGGGAGAGAGATGGCAGTGGTAATCGATGATTGGCTGGCTGCTGGCCACCTCGTGAAAAAGGCGGCGGGAGGTTTCGGAATGGAGGAGAAAGTTATGATCGAGGTAGCCCATGGCGGGGAGGATTTGACGCTGGTTTCCCATGGAGGGGAAGATGAATCTCGGACTCCGCAAGCTCGTGAGGGCTGAAGTGCATTTTGCAAATTTCGCTAAAGGAGGGATTGCAGATTGTAGGTGGGGGCAGGCCGTGAGAGCCGTTCTACAAGGTTTGGCGGATGGCATCTCTCCTGCAAGCAGGGGACAGCTGTGTAATGCAGAAACAACCAGACTTATTATTATGAATACCTCAGAAGATACAGAAAAATGCATCAAGACCTGCAACAGCTTGTTGCGCGGTGAGCTTTCAGCCGTTGAAACCTATAACCAAGCGATCGAAAAGCATGCTGGCACCGCAGCGACTTCGGAGCTCATGCGGATCCGCGACGAGCACCGCCAGGCGGTAAGCCGTCTTACCACAAATGTTCGTGAAATGGGTGGTCAGCCTGACACCGATTCCGGAGCTTGGGGCGCGTTCTCGAATGCGATCCAAGGAGCAGCCAACCTTTTCGGCGCAGAGTCCGCGATCAGCTCTCTGCAGCGCGGTGAGGAGCATGGTCGCAACGATTACCGTGACGCTTTGGAAGACGAACACGTGATGGAGTCATGCAAGAACATGATCCGCACCGAACTGCTTCCAGCAACCGAGAGCCACATTGCAACGCTTGAGCGTCTCGAAGAGCAGGTTGATTGACCTGTTGCTTTCCTTGCCATAGTAATGGCCCCGTCGGTGCGAGCCGACGGGGCCATATCGTGTCCGCGTAAAATGGCACGACAATTGCGGGCTGGTTCCGAAGGAGCGTTCCTGCAACCTTTCTCGTTATGAAATTCAAAGTCAGCTGCAAGCTGGAGTATCAGCTGAACAGCCCCGCCACGTTTATCTTTGCCCTGAAATGCTTGGAGACAGGCGGGCAGAAGGTTCTTGAGGAGTCGCTGAAGATCGACCCGCAGATGAACGTCCAAGACTTCAGTATCAGCGGGACGAACCGGTTTTCCAGATTTGAGACCCATGACGCGGGCAAGCTGGCGGTGTCGTATCAGGCGGTGGTGAGCAGCTCAGTTAGGACGGTCAAGATCGGTGATCTGCAGTCCGCCACGACTGCCACGCTTGATCCCGAGGCAGTCCCGTTTCTCTGGCCCAGCCGCTACTGCCAGTCGGATCAAATGAGGCAGGAGGCCAACGACATGTTCGGCCATCTCCAATCGCAATATGAGATCGCCGCTGCGGTGAGTGACTGGATTTACGACAATATCGCTTACGTCGGCGGAAGCTCCGGGGAAAGCTCGTCGGCGATGGAAACCATGAAACACCGCGAGGGTGTTTGCCGTGATTTCGCGCACCTCGCAATCACGCTGTGCAGGGCGATGAGCGTGCCCGCCCGCTACGCGAGCTGCTACGCTCACCAGCTGGACCCGCGCGATTTTCACGCTTGTTTTGAAGTGTTCATCGGTGGCTGGTGGTATGTCCTTGATCCGACCCGGCTCGCCCCGCTCAACGGTCTCCTGCGAATCGCCACGGGGAGGGATGCGGCTGATACTGCGGTCTGTACAATCTTCAGCGATCCGGTACTGACAACATACGATGTTTCCTGCGAAGCTCTCGACCCTGATTTTGAAGCAGTGACGCGGGACATCTTGGCGAGCCGGGGTGAGGCCCTCGCGTTGCTGTGAAACCCTCGCCATGAAGATTTTCGACGCACCACCAGAGACCTGGGAGCAGATCCATCTCGTCCACAAAACCGTTTACACCTACTCTGATCCGGTAGAGTTTTCTCCGCACCGGCTGGTTCTGCGGCCGCGCGAGGGCCACGACATCCGGCTGAACACGATGAATCTCGCGACTTGGCCGGAGTCTGAGATCAGGTGGCACCGGGACATGTTGGACAACTCGATAGCGATCGCGGAAATCACCGGGAAAGCCAAGGAGCTTCGGATCGTCAGCGAGTTCACGGTCAGCGTCCCGCCGCCTAGCGAGGCCTCACAGACGGCCATTTTCCTGCCCCATCCATCGCTGCTGGAGGGAATCGAACAGATGGTTGCGGTGCCGTATCTCCAGTACATTTACCCTCCGGAGGTGAAGCTGCTGCGGGATTGGTTCACGGGGACGGGCCTGGCACCCAAGCCTGGGCAGAGGGCGGCGATTTTTGACGATCTGGTCATCCTGATTCACCGAGTGATCCGCTACAAGCGGCGGGAGGTGATGGGCGTGCAATCGCCGGCGGAGACCTTGCGTCTCGCCAGCGGGTCCTGTCGGGATATGGCGGTTCTGATGATGGAGACATCCCGCTCGCTTGGCTATCCAGCGCGCTTTGTGAGCGGCTATCTGGAGAGTACAAACTCTCAGGTCGGCCGGGGCTCCACCCACGCCTGGGCCGAAATCTATCTGCCGCAGCACGGCTGGACAGGGTATGATCCGTCCATCGGCAAACGGGTCGGATCAGGACACATTGCCGTCGGAGTCAGCCACCATCCCCGCGGTGTGATGCCGGTCGGTGGAGGTTTTATTGGAGTGCCCGGAGTGAAAACCATGCTCAAGGTCGGCATCAGCACACGGAGACTGCCGCCTCTCGATGTGGCGCTGGAGGAGGGGAAGTCGCCCTCCGAAGGCGCGCCGGTGGATCATCAGGCGGGGTGATTGGTTCAGCGGACACCGTCATCTAACAGGAAAGAGCCGGTAATGCCTTGAGATGTTGACTCCACATGCTAGGCTCGAAACGATGTTAGAAGAAAAAAAAGTAAGGTTGTTCTGCTCGGACCTCGATGGAACCCTACTCGGAAAGCCCGATTCCACGGCCGATTTTGCGGCGACTTGGCGGTCCAACGAGAACGAGAGACCAATCTTGGTCTATAGCACCGGGCGCCTGCCTGAAGATGCCAAACGCATGATCAAAATCTCAGGTCTTCCTGAGCCTGATTTTTATATTACAGGTGTTGGAACTGCGGTTTATGAGGTTTCCGCCGAGAAAATAATGGACGGGTTTGCGAAGACTCTGGATGAGTCCTGGGATCTGAAGGTGGTGGAGGAAACCGTGTCGAAGCTTGACCACATCGAGAAGCAGCCGGAGGAGCAGCAGCATCCGTGGAAGAGCAGCTGGTTCTGGCGCGGCAAGGCCAAGGAGGAGATTGAGGATTTGGAGAAGAAGCTTCAGGAGGCGGGTGTGGTGGCGCAGGTGGTGTATTCCTCTTCCCGCGACCTTGATGTCTTGCCGATCCGAGCGAACAAGGGCAACGCGATCCGATGGCTTTGCAAACATCTTGAGATCGGCATGGATGAGGTGGTGGTCGCCGGAGATACCGGCAATGATATGTCAATGTTTCTAGTGGAGGGGGTGCGCGGCATCGTGCCGGAGAATGCCGAGCCGGAATTGCTGGAAGGGCTGATCGGGAGAGACGCTTATCGCGCCTCCGGTTTCTGCGCTGAGGGTGTGCTGGAGGGCTTGTGCAGATACAGGGTCTTTGAGAACATTTCAACCTGTAGCACGGAGGCGGAGGGCAAGGCCCAGCCACCGGAGATCATCAGGCTTTTCCAGCCGAGGCCGGATCCAGTGGGCCGCGAGAGTTCTTTTATTGAGACAGCCTACGAGAAAGCTCTTGAAGCCTTGGAGAAATGTGTGACGCCGCTGGGTTTCAGCGCCTGCTCGGTCAAGGACAACCCGATCATTGGAACGGCTGAGAACTACAACAGCGTCTGGGGACGTGACGGATCGATGGCTATCATTGGGAGCTTGAAGTGCCACGACGAGCGCTTCCGTGACTGCCAGCGGGCGACGCTGCGCACCTTGTTGGAGCACATCGCCGAAAATGGGCAGGTGCCCGCCCATGTTCATGTTCGAACCGGTAAGCCGGAATACTCCGGCGTCGGGGGAATCGCCGCGATCGACAGCAGTCTGTGGCTGATTATTGCTTTCCAGCGTTTCGTGACGAAAACTGGCGAAAACGAGCTTCTCACGGAGTACCGCGATACGATCGAGAAGATCATGCTCTGGCTAGAGGCGCACGACACGAACCAGAACGGCTTGCTTGAGATCCCGGAGGCGGGCAATTGGATGGATCTTTTCAACCGTAGCTACAATGTGCTTTACGACGAGGTGCTCTGGTCGGAGGCGAACATGGCTTTCGCCCGTCTGATGGAGATCGCGGGAGACGCCCCTGCGGCTGGCAAGCACTACCTCCGAGCGAAAAGGATCAAGATGGAGATTATGAAGCAGTTCTGGCCAAGCACTCCGGAGGCGACACGAAAGGATTGCAGCCGGGTGGAGTTTGATCAGGTGCAGCATGCCGTGGGCGACGCACGATACCTTCTCGCGCAGGTGACTCCCTTTGCCTTCGACTGGCGCTGCGATGTCCCCGGCAACCTCATGGCCTTTTTATACAATGTCCTAGATATCGAGCAGGCGAAGATTGCCTTCCGCTTCATGTGGAGCGTGGGCGTGAACAACCCGTTTCCTGTCAGAAACCTGTATCCGGTGGTCAACGCTGGCGATCCGGACTGGAAGAGCTACTACACGGTCAATCTTCTCAATCTGCCGCACCACTATCACAATGGAGGAATCTGGGGTTGGTGCGGAGGCAACTGGGTGCGCTTCATTCAAAAACTCGGCCTGCGCGACATCGCCAGGAAAGAGCTGCTGAAGCTTGCGGAGATGAACTCCCAAGGGATTTTCAAGGAGTGGGAATTCAATGAATGGTATCATGGCCTCACGGGCAAGCCTATGGGCATGGCCTTTCAAGCATGGTCCGCCTCCGAATATATCGCCGCCTACCACGATGTGATGAAAGTAAAATAATTTTTTATGAGCAATACCCCCGAAACGACAGAAAAGCGAAAGCTGGATATTCTACATCTTTCAATCCACGGCCTGATCCGCGGCGAGCACCTTGAGCTGGGCCGCGATCCGGACACCGGGGGGCAGTGCCTTTACGTTCTTGAACTGGTCAGAGCCTTGGCAAAAGACGAGCGGGTGAGGCGGGTTTCCCTGCTCACTAGGAAAGTGGATGATCCAAAAGTCTCTAAGGACTACAGCAAGAACCGGGAGGATCTTGGCGACGGTGCGGACATCATCCGCATCGAAGCGGGCCCGCGGCGTTACCTGAGAAAGGAAATTCTTTGGCGGCACCTAGATGCGTTTATCGATGGCACGCTGACCTATCTGCGGCGCGAAAAAAGGGTGCCGGATCTGATCCACGCCCACTATGCGGATGCTGGATATGTGGGCCGTCAGCTCGCGGCTGTGCTGGGTTGTCCCTTCGTTTACACCGGTCACTCGCTTGGCCGGGTGAAGCGGCAGCGCTTGGTCGAGGGCAGGGTGGAGGCGGAGGAAATGGAGAAGCGCTACAATCTCGCCGCGCGTATCGAGGCGGAGGAACTCAGCTTGGACGCAGCGAGCATGGTCTGCACCAGCACCAGGCAGGAGGTGGACGAGCAGTACGCGCTGTATGACCAGCACTGCGAATCCCGAATGCGTGTGATTCCTCCCGGCGTGGATCTCAGCCGTTTCGATGGCCCTGAAGGAAAGGAGATGGCGGATGCGATCCACGGAAAGCTCGAGCCGTTTCTGCGGGACTCCTCAAAGCCGGCGGTGCTGACGATCGCCCGCGCGGACGAGCGGAAAAATCTGCCGGGTCTCGTCCGTGCTTTTGCAGGAAACCGATGGCTGCGGGAGAACGCGAATCTCATCGTGATCGGAGGAAACCGTGACAAGCTCGACCAGCTCCCGCCCGGAACCCGCAAGGTTTGGATCGAACTACTTAAAACCTTTGACGACGGGAACCTCTACGGCTCCGTCGCTTATCCGAAGACGCACCAAGCTCCTGAGGTCGCCGGGTTCTACCGCTGGGCATCGGAGCGCAAAGGGGTTTTCGTCAATCCGGCTTTCACCGAGCCTTTCGGACTGACGCTTCTGGAGGCGGCTGCGGCCGGCCTGCCCTTGGTCGCAACTGAGGATGGAGGACCACGCGACATCATCGGAAACTGCAACAATGGCATCCTCGTCGATCCTTTGGACGAGGAGGGGATGGGAAAAGCGATCGAGGAAATTCTATCGGATCCGGAGAAGCACAAGGAGCTTTCGGAGACGGGGCATCGCGAGGTCCGTGCACATTACGCGTGGGCTGCGCACGTTTCCTTGTACCTCGACGAGGTTTTCAAAATAATGCCACCGCGTCCGGTGATCCGCAGCAGCAGCACTCGCGGATCGCTGGTCGAGAGAGAGCGCTGGATCGTGATGGATCTTTTGCCGAAGATCGAAGACGAATCGCCGGAAATGGTCGAGAAATGGAGAAGGCTTTTCGTTGATCACGAAATTGGCTTTGGTATCGCGACCGGCCTTTCGTTCGAGGAGGCGTGGGAGGTGATCACTCGCTGTGGCATGCCGCACCCGGGATTCGTGATTTCTGGCCTGGGTGCCGAAATCCGTTACGGCGAAACGGGAGTTATGGACGAGCGTTGGCAGAGTCAGATCGCCACCCGCTGGGATCGCGATGCAATCGTCGCGGCGTTCGAGGGCGTGCGGGGGCTGAAGCTGCAGGAAGAGGAGTATCAGCACAAGTTCAAGGTCTCATACAAGATGGATTCCAAGCAATCCTCCACCCGGCTCACGCTTCAGAGGAAACTCCGCGAAAATGGGGTCTCAGCCAAGGTGATCGTGACGGCCAAAATTTTGGTCGACGTGATTCCGATCCGCAGCGGCAAGGATGTCGCGCTGCGGTATCTGGAAAACCGTTGGGGGATTGATCCCGGGAGGATCTTTTACTTCGGGACCTACGGAAACGACATCGCCGCAGTGAGGGGCAGGAACTTGTCGGCTCTCGCTGGAGATTCGGATCGTCTCTTGCGCCAGCTCCACTCTCGTCCGCGCTTGTATCACGCAAAGGAAAAGGGGCTTGCGGGATTCTTTGAGGGCTTGGACCACTATCGCTTCATCGAGGGGTCCCTTCCGCCGAAGCCGGAAGAGGGGCAGGTCGAGGGCGACGAGGACGTGCCTGCGATCGAACTGCATCCTTAGTGGCTCTTGGCCCTTGCGCGTCTCAAACGGATAAAAATCCGCCCGGAACATCTTTCCGGACGGGTTCTCTGAGATTAGGGGGATTCGCAGGGCTCCGAGAAGAACGCTTATGGCTGGGCGGGTATGTACAACTCGGAGCCTTGTGCGAGAACGGTGGAAGCATCCAGTTCGAGGCCATTGAGCTCGTCCAAGCGCTGCGTTGTGGTGCTGTGTTGCACCGCGAACTGGCCGTAGGTGATCTCCTTTTCGATCTTCACCGGGGAATTCGACGCACGTGGCTTTTCAACAGGAGCAGGTGTGTTGGAAACTGGAACGGAAGCAGTCTGTCCAAGAGAAGGCGCTTGAGAAACCGAGGACGTGGGGCGGATCGCGGGGCTTTCAGTGATCTCGCGTGACTCGGACTTTTCGATTTTGATCACCTGGCCGAGGCGGAGCGCCTTGTGATTCACTCCGGGATTGGCGGCAATCAGCTGGTCGACGGTGACTCCATACTTCACGGAGATTTTGTAAAAGGTGTCTCCAGCCGAGACTACATGGGTGCGGGATGCCACGCCGGACGCAGGGGTGGCCTCCGATGGAGCGGAGGTGGCACCGGGAATTTTCAATTTCTGGCCCGGGTGGATGATCGAGTTCGGCTCGAGACCGTTAAACTTCGCCAGGGCAGCGGGAGAGCTGCCATGCTTGCGTGCGATCCGCTCGATGCTGTCTCCGGATCTAACCGTATAGCCGGAGCTGGCGGTGGATGTGCTTTCAGCGGTCGCGTGGCTGGGAGGGGGTGTGTCGGTGAGGCGGGCGATCTTGATCTCCAGCTGCTTGATTTGCATCTCTTGCTCGGCGACCAATGCGCGGAGGCGTTCGACTTCGGTGGCGGAGAGGAGGGGGCCAGAGGAAGCAAGAATGACAAATAGAGTGGCGAGGCGCGCTTTCATCTTCATGAGTCGCAATTCTTCACAGATTTATTCAGTCGGCAATCGAAAAAGCTTAACAAATCCTTAGTATTTCTTGGAAATCGGCACACTCGTCGTTTCTCATCGTCTCTGTCGCGTGGTTTTTGCGGTCAAATCGATACTGGGTTTCTTGGCTTCCACGAGACGAAGAGTTCTGTGCGGGCTTGTGCAGGGTGCACGTCAGTGATGCAAATCGCATAGATTGAGGAAAGCGGCGAGTGCTAAAACAGCGCCCCTTAAGGATCCTAGGTAAGCGGCGGACGGTACGAACTGTGCGACTCTATCTCAATCGCTTCGGCGCCCGACTTGTCGTCGCGCCTCAACTTCAACCCAATCAAATTATGAAAATCAGGAAAACCTTTTTCGCGGCCTCCGGGATCGCAGGGATCGTGATTGCAGCAGGCATGCCCATAGCTTTCTCGAAGGACCATCGGGAGAAACCCGGCCATACCTCCAAGCCCGATCAGCCTAGGGCTGATGCGGGGGGCGAACCGCCCGCGTCGACGACATCAGCGGCTGCGAAAGACTCCCAGGTTCCGGAAGGCGAGACGTCCACTGAATCCGGTCCGGAGGAACTGTTCGCATTTTCTGAACCGGACTTGCCCGTTGCGACGACCTCCGCTTTTGACCTTTCCGCTCCAATGGTTCTCCCAGCAAGACAAGATGAAGCCGCTGATGCCACCGCGCACGCGAGCGACGCGAAGCCCGCAGATATCTTGGCCGAGCTGAGATCCAGCATCGAAGCCGCACGCGCATCGACCGAGGATGAGCTGGATGGAGGACCCGATGGGAAGACAATGATTGAGCGGAGCACGGCCAAGGTCCTTGACTCTGACGAGGACGATCAAACTCGTGTCAGATAAGGGGAAATGTAGAGACTTCTACTTCTCGATCCAGCCCGTCCTGCCGCAAGCAGGTCGGCTGGTTGTCAAAGATCGCGGTCGTCTGTCGCCGTGAGCATGACTTGCTCAAGGCGCGCGCGCCATGCTTCGAACTCCCTGTCACTAAGTTCCTTGGGGATGGTCAACGGTTGATCGAAGGTGACGGAGACGCGGCTGAAGGGCTTCGGGATAACGAAGCGATCCCAAGTGTTTAACCGCCAGGCAGAACCGTAGTGGATATGGATTGGAACGATTCGAGCGCCGGTGGACTGTGCGATTTTGATCAGGCCCGGTTGGACAGTGTAGCGCGGACCGCGTGGCCCGTCTGGAGTGACGCAGACGTCCTGACCTTCTCGCAGAGCCTTTTTCATGCCGATTAGAGCGGAGAGCGCGCGCCGGGATGAAGAGCCGCGGATGGCCCCCAAGCCAAAGCGCGCCATCGCCGTCGCCAAGGTCGTGCCGTCTTTCGAGGCGCTGGTGAGCACCACCGTGGACCGGTCTTTTCCGCCGGTGCGCATCCATATGGGGGGCATTGTAAAAATGCGGTTGTGCCAGAGGGCGAAGATCACAGGATCGGGGGGAAGAACCGGCTGGATGACGCCGATTTTGCCGTTCACATGGTAGCGGATCGTGTAGCTCCATGCTTTCATCGCCAGGCCTGCGAGGTGGCCGAGAATCCGTGAGCCGCGCGAGCCGCGTATTTCTGTTTCCCGCGAGTGCTCCATTATTGAAAGCCAGCGGGGTGAAGGGTGTCGACGAAGTATTGCGGGCGCGCCATCAGATTTTGATAAAGCTCATGGGTTTCAGCAACTTCGGCGGAATTCAGATCGAGCACAGCGGCATGAGTGCCGTGGGCCGAGATTCTGATTCCTGTAAACTGCATGGGCGGAATGGTTCGCCCGGTTTTCCCTCGGACACAAGCCTACTCGGACAGGGCCCGCATTTTAGGAAATTTAGCAGGGCTTGGAGCTGTTGGTCAGCTCGCAGGGGATAAAGCCGGAGCCGTTGTTGATAAACTCGCGATGGCGAACCTTGCGGTCCAATTCTTTCAGAGCCATCTCAACTGCCTCGCTTTTACTTTTGTAGCCATAGGCATCGACGACCCGCTTCAGCAAGTCCTCCTCCACCCTGATTGGTATTTTCATACCCTAATTGATAGGCACTAACTACGTAGATGCCTAGAACAATCTCTCAAGAGCTATTCGACCTCGGAGGGCTCGGTGATGGAGGCCCGGAGGGGAGTGATCAGTCCGCAGTCCAGACGGTAGATCCATGAGTGGATTTCGAGCTCCTGACCTCTGGCCCAAGCGTCCTCAATGATGGTGGTTCGCGCCACATGGCGGGTCTGGGAGAGCACGTTGAGCTCGCATAGCCGGTCGAACTTTGCGCCGTCCTCCAGTAGGGCGAGTTCGTCGCGGTGGGTGCGAGTGATTGAGCGGATTCCTGCCAACCAGTTGTCGATCATGCCGTGCCGGAGGTTGTCGAGGGCTGCCTGCACCCCGCCGCAGCCATAGTGACCGCAAACGATGACATGCTTTACTCTCAACACATCCACCGCGTACTGGAGAACTGCCAAAAAGTTAAAATCAGTTTCCTGAACTACGTTTGCGACGTTGCGGTGGACGAAAACCTCCCCGGGCGCGAGGCCGGTGATCTGATTGGCGGGAACGCGTGAGTCAGAGCAGCCAATCCATAAATACTCCGGCGCTTGCTGGCGGGCCAGCCGTGTGAAAAAATTAGGATCTGCGGCAATGGTGTCGGCCGCCCATTCGGCATTTTGTTTCAGGAGGTGGTTGATGTCCATCATGCTTGGCGAATGATGGCTGGAGCAGCCGGAGCAAGGAAAGGAAGAAAACGACCAGCCGCTGCGTGCCGTTTCAGCTTCAGAACTTCAATGACACCCCTGCGAATGCTGCCTAGCTTCGCGCATGCGAATCGACTGCCACGTTCACGTGATCGGCACCGGAAAAAATGGTTCCGGATGCTGGTACCGGCCGCGAGGGCTGACGCGCATCGGCGAGCCGGTCCTCCTGCGGTCCATGGGGCTGTCGTCCTCGGATCTGCGTGGGAACTTCGAGGAAATCTACATTCAGGCGTTACGGGCGCAGGTGGCGGATTCCGGATTGGACGCCGCCGTGATTCTAGCGCAGGAGGAGCCCTATCGGGATGACGGAAGCCTGATCGCTGACACCGGATCCTTCTACGTGCCCAACGATTACGTGCTAGGGCTGGCGCGGAAGTATCCGGAATTTATCGCTGCGGTTTCAATTCATCCAGCCAGGCAGGACGCGCTGGCGGAGCTGGAGCGTTGCATTGAGGGCGGTGCAGCCGTGTTGAAATGTTTGCCGAACTGCCAGAACATGGATTGGAACGACCGCCGCTACCGCCCTTTTCTTGAGCGGATGGCGGAAGCTGGGATTATTCTGTTAGCTCACACCGGGAGCGAGCGGACGATGCCGGTGCTGCGTGCGGACTTCGCCACACCGCGCATTCTAACGCAGGCGCTGGAAGTGGGTGTCACCTGCATCGCCGCGCACTGCGGCACCGGGATGTTCGCTCTGGATCCGGACTACTTCGAAGACTTCGTCGCCATGACGAAAGTCTACCCGAACCTCTACGGCGACAACAGCGCACTCGCAGGCCTGAGCTTGCGTTTCCGGCCTGCTCAGCTGCATAGGATTCGTGAAGACGAGGAGTTGGCGGCGCGGCTGCTCTACGGCAGCGACCTGCCGGTCCCGCCAAGCGGGCTGGTGATGGCCGCGCTCGGGATGATCGGCTGGGGGGATTACCTGACGTCCCGCCGCCACAAGCACCCGCTCACGCGAGACCTGATGTTAAAACGGACCCTTGGTTTCCAGCCGGAGACCGAGACTCGGCTGGCAACACTGCTGCGACCCCGGAGTATCCAGGGAAGTCGAAATTCAGTGCCCCTGGCGGACAGCACATTACGATGACGAGTGCTCTTCGGAAACCACGTGCTGCAAGATCACCGGCGCAGTCATCTTTTGAATCAAGTCTCCCAAGTCACTGCTTATAGGGCTGGCGCGGTGTTTGAAATCCGTTGCTGGATCGCCGACTCCATCTTCTCAAGACCCTCGAGCATGCGGGAGCGGGGGCAGGCGAAATTGAATCGGATATAGCCTGGCCAGCCGAAGGCGGTGCCATCGGAAAGGAACAGTCCGGCTTCCTTCTCGAAGAACGTCGCGGGATTCTCGGTGCCAAGACTGCGGGCGTCGATCCACGCGAGATAGGTCGCTTCCGGAGAGTGGACGCTGAGGCCCTCGCATTTTTCAGTGATGAAACGAACGAGCGTGTCGCGGTTGCCCCGCAGGTATTTCATCAATTCTTGGCGCCATGGCTCGCCGTGGTTATAGGCGGCCTCGGCGGCGTAATAGGAGAGAGCGTTGATCTCGGCGAGAGTATGGCCTCTCGCTGCAATGAATCTCCTTCTAATCGAATCGTCCGGGATGATGGCGAAGGCATAGCCGAGGCCGGCGATGTTCCATGTCTTGCTTGGTGAGAGGAGTGTGATGCTCTTGCGGGCAAGGTGCTCTGGAAGTTGGAGGGCGGAGAAATGAGGCGTGGCATCTTCGTCGAAGATGAGGTCGCAGTGGATCTCGTCGGAAACGAGAACCAGATCGTGCTTCAGGCAGAACTCGGCAAGCTGTGTCACCTCGGCTCCACTAAAAGCGCGGCCCAGCGAGTTCTGTGGATTGCAGAGGAGGAAAATCTTGGTTCTTGTGGAAACGGCTTGCTCCATTTTTTCCCAATCGAATTCCCAGCGGCAGTTGTTGAATATGTGGTCAACGGTCAGGAGTTTGGCTCCCGCATCGTTGTGCACGCCAAGGAAAGGCGGGTACACGGGGGTGCAGGTCATCAGCTCCTCGCCGACCTTGCAGAAGGCGCGGGCAGCAAGGGAGAGGGCGGGCACCAGACCACCGAGGTGGATCAGCTGTTCATCCTTCAGCTGCACGTTACGGCGTTCCGCGAGGTAGGTTCGGATTGCCTCGTTCACGCCGGGATGCGCCTGGGCGTAGCCAAAGACGCCGTGATCGACGCGCTTGTGGAGAGCCTCGAGTATCGCGGGTGCGGAGACAAAATCCATGTCCGCGACCCAAAATGGGTCCAGCTCCGGCCGACGGTCGAACTTGATGCACCCCGTTCCCCGCCTTGGTATCACCGTCTCAAAGTCAAAACTCATACGCGGGAAATCTGAAGACCGCACGTCGTTTTGGCAACCGCCAAGCCACTAGTATCGTTTCACATTCTGGGTCGGCTGGCTCTGCCGAAGGTATAGGCTAGGCTGCCGGTGATGGGAGGCCTAAGGAGGGGCCGGGACTCTCCGGGACGCTTCGGAAAATCTTTTCGGTGTCGGCTTCGATGAGGCAACACGCAGGGAGTTCCTGAGAGGCTTTTATTTTGACAGAACACCTGCTCAAGCCAGTATCAGTCATGCCGACAACACTCGGCACTTTGAGAAAAATCTATGAAATCATTACTCATCCCTTTTTTAGCCGCGTGTATGATCGTTCCCTCGTTCTCCGCAGAAGGCCCACAAAACACTCTCACCGAAGCTGAGAAAGCCGAAGGCTGGAAGCTTCTTTTCGACGGCAAGGACGCTTCCGAGCATTGGCGCGGTTACAAAAAGGAAACACTGCCTGACGAATGGGTTGTCGAGGACGGAGCCCTCATCCGCAAAGGTGGCGGCAACATCATCACCAAGGACAAGTTCGAAAGCTTTGAGCTGTCGCTTGATTGGAAGATCAGTGAAAACGGCAACTCCGGCGTCATGTTCAAAGTCCTTGAGACAGACGGACCTCCATATCTCACCGGCCCGGAGGCGCAGATCCTTCACAACGGCGGCCACTCCGATCCACAGCTCGCCGGCTGGATGTATGGCCTGTATCCCGCCGATAAAGACGCTACCAAGCCAGTTGGCGAATGGAACACCTTCGTGCTGAAATGCCAAAAAACCGCCGAAGGCACCTACAAGTGCGAGCACTACCTCAACGGCGAAAAATACGTGGAGTATGAGATTGGCTCCGACGACTGGAACGAGCGCGTCTCCAAATCGAAGTTCAAGGATTGGAAGGGATTTGGCAAAGCCGATGCGGGCCATATCGCGCTCCAAGACCACGACGATGTGGTCGCTTTTCGGAACATTAAGATCCGCGAGCTTGAGCCTTTGAAGTAGCACAGAGGCAAATCAGTGATGTTTCCGGCCTCGTATCCTCAAGGGTGCGGGGCCTTTTTTTGCCGTTGATCAGGCAGTGGCTCGCGCTTGCCGCTGCCGCCAAGCACGGCTAGTCTGTGACATGAACGAACCAGCGAACGCCTCGGTCCCTCCTCCCGTTCCGCCGCCCACGAATGACCGCAGACGTTCTTACCTACTGCTGACAGTCATCGGGGTCTTCGTCATCATCGCGTTGGCAGTTGGCGCGTGGTTGTGGTTCAACCGCCCGATCACGCCCGTCGAGCTGAGCCAGCAGGAAACCCAGGTGCTTGAGCGCAAGATCGACAATCTGGAGCCCGCTGAAGAGACGGTTTATGAACCCGGATCCAAGGAAATTGTTTTTACGGAGCGGGAACTCAACGGTCTGATTCACACGAACACCGAGCTTGGTGACAAGCTGAAACTTACCCTCGTCACCGATGCGGTTCACGCGAGGATGGAGACGGATCTCGACCAGGATCTTCCTCTGGTCGGGGGGCGCAGGCTGAAAGCCAAAGCACGCTTCTTCGTCAAGGATGTAGACGGTCGGCCTTCCCTCGTGCTCGACGATCTAACCGTTTGGGGTGCCTCGCTCCCCAACGACTGGCTTGGCGGCATGAAAGGGAAAGATCTTCTGGGAGACATCCTAACGTCGTCTTCCGGCACCGGTGTTGCGGGGATCGAAAGCCTCCGCATTGAGCGCGGGCAGCTGGTCATACGCTTGGCGGAATGACAGCCGTTTCGTCTTCGTCCTGCCATGATTCCACTGTTTCTGCAAACGCGTGGGAGACGACCTCGCAGATGATCTCCAGTCCTTCCCTAACTGTTTGCTCCTCCATCGCGTAAGACACGCGGATGCATTCCCGGCTGTGCGCCCACTCCGTCTGGTCACAGCCGAAGAAGAAGTGGTTTCCCGGGATGATCAGCACCTCGCGGGCTTTAAGGCGTTCGTAAAGTTCCGCGCAGCTGACCGGTAGCCCGGGGAACCACAGCCACAGGAACAGCGCGCCCTCGCAGCGGTGCATCCGCCAGGGGAATTTTTCACCAAAAATCTCTTTGGCGGCAGCCTGGGCCGTCAGTGACTTGCCGAGATAGAAGGGGCGTATCAAGGTTTTGCTGAAGCCAAGAATTTCGCCGCTCTGGATCAGGGGGAGAGTGATTTGCTGACCAATGCTGGGGTTGGCGAGCCCGGTGATGGCGGTCATCGACGACAGAGCCTTGATGATCTCAGGCGGACCGATGACAATTCCAGTGCGGGTGCCGGGGAGACCGAGCTTGGAAAGGCTTAGCGTGAGTATGATATGCTCGTCCCACAGCGGCTTCGCATCCGTGAAAATGATGCCGGGGAAGGGGGCTCCATAGGCGTTGTCGATGATCAGGGGTATGTTGTGCTCCTTCGCAATCTCGGACAAACGTAGTAGCTCCTCATCCGACAAAACGTTTCCCGTGGGATTGGTGGGCCGCGATACACAGATGGCGGCTATATCCGAGGTGATCTTGAGCGACTCGAAATCGATGTGATATTTGAACTCGTGAGGCCCGGTTTCCTCAATGAGCGGGCGGACGGAGTGAAACATTTCCTGGTCCAGGCCCTGCGCTGCGTAGCCGATGTATTCTGGCACCAGTGGGAACAGGATTCGTTTGCTCCGGCCGTCTGGCATCGCTCCGGCCAGCAGGTTGAATAGGTAGAAAAACGCGGTCTGGCCGCCACTGGTGAGGCAGATGTTTTCCTCGGAAATTTTCCAACCAAGAGAGGAGCGCAGGAGCTTGGAAATCGAGGTGATGAATTCGGGATTGCCCTTGGGAGGGTCGTAGGTGCTCAGTAGCCTGGCTGAGAGCCCGTGATGCCCGGAGATGTCCACGAGCCGGCTCCGCCAGATGTCGTTGATCTCGGGGATCTGGGCTGGCTGACCACCTCCAAGCATTTTCAGGTTCGGACCGCCATTTGCCAGGGCATGTCCCAGATCTTCCATCAGCTCACCGATCCCGCTGCCCATGGCAAGGCGGCTGCCAACGATCGAAAATTCGTAATCCATGTGTGTCGGGGGCGAGAAAAAGTTGAACGCGTGGGTGAACCGGCTGCGCCTGATATTCGGTTGTATCCGCGAAAACACAAGATCCCGCTTTATTACTAGCGGGCGGGCGGGACGTTCGTGGAAAAACGGATCCGGGAGGAGGTCAGGTCGTTTTCACGTCGGGCGTCTAACCCCGAGTCATGCACGAAGGAGCGCGTCCAGTAGAAGTTGATAGACCTTGGAACGGGGAATCTTGATGCGGGACTCCAGTTTCTGAAGATTCGCACCTTCCAATCCGGAAAGCGTCTCCTTCCCGATCATCGCCGGCAGCGCGCTTCCGATCCGCAGCCGCTTGCTGCGGAGTTTCCCAGCGTATTCCAGGCCCTCTCCCAGCCGTTTACTTGCGATTCTCTGCCAGTAAGCGAACTCCGACATCAGCGCCGCCTCATCTCCGGGATCCGTGACCGGAAGATAGCAGCGGCCCGCTCGCAGATCCGCAGGCAGATCCCGGAGGATGTTCACTAGCTGCAGCCCTTTTCCATAACTCGTGGCATGCTGCAGCAGATCTTCCTGAGTCCACTGGGAAAATTTATTACCGAGCGTCTCATAGCCCAGCTTGGTCCAAAAAACGCCAACACATCCCGCCACCCGCCACGTATAGTCCTCCATCTCCTCCCGGCTTGCTAGAGAAACTACTTTCCCCCCAGACGCTCCGCAGCAGCGCCCGATATCCAACCTCTGGCCGCTGACGATGATCTCCACCACTTCCCGCACCAGCGCCAACTCGTTTTCTGGTAGGGAAATCAGCGCCGCGATCAACTCCCGCTGCTTCTCTAGCAAGATCTTCTCGCGCGGATCAGGCGTCCCATCAATCAACTCCCGTGACCAATGGTCATCGCTCCTGCCGCTTTTCACCTGCTCCAGAAAATGTTCGAGACAGTCGATCCTTGCAGTCGCTGAAACCTCTGCGGAATCAGCAATCGTGTCACTCGTCCGCGCCAACAGATAAGCGATGCTTGCCGGCCGCCTCATCGGCTTTGGGAGCAGCCGCAGACTCAGATAAAACGAACGCGAGACGCCCTTCAGCACATCCGTTTCCAGCCCCGCGCTCATCATTCATCCACGGCAAGAATCCGCCCGCAGTTCTCGCACTGTGTCACCACCTTCTCCGACTGAACAGCGATCGCCGTGGAAGCGATGACCCTCATGTGACAGCCCGTGCACTGTCCGTCCTTCAGAGTGGCGATTGCCATCCCATCCTTGGATTTCATTAAGCGATTGTAGAGTGGCAGGTGGTCCTCCGGAATGTTCGCCACAAGCTTCTCCCGCTCGGCCGCCACTTCCTTGACCTGCTCCTCCATGCGCGCGTGCCGCTCCTTGATCGATGCGAGATCCTCGTCGACCAGCTTCTGCGTCTTCGCCAGCTGCGCCTCGGCTTCCTTGAGCTTGGTGCGGAAAACGTCGACCTCCTCCATCGCCTCCAGCTCGCGTGTCTCGAAGTCATCAAGCTCCTTTTCATAGCGGACGATCTCGTGGCCGAGCGCGTTGTATTCTTCGTTTTTCTTGGTCTCGAACTGCTGTATCTTCAGCCGCTTCACCGTTGTCCGGCGCGTCTCCGCATCCATCTCGATCTTCTTCACCTTGAGCTCGATTGCTTTGAGCGCGTCGTGCGCCTTCTTCTGAGCCTCCGTATCTCCGGCGAGCTTCGCCTTCGCCCGTGCCTCGTCCTGCGGCAGCTTCGCCAGATCCTTTTTCAGGGAAATCAATCGCTGATCCCTGTTCTGCAAAATCAACAATCCACGAATCTCATCCAACATGCAAAAGCCCTAACCGCCCGCCGCCCGGACCGCAAGCCCCGCCTGCCTCTCATTTTTCCGGCGGGAAATCGCATCCCAAGCATAGATCCCGATTGCCAGCCAGATGAGCCCGAAGGACATCAGCCGCATGTCTGTCATTGGCTCTCGATACATCTTCCAGCCTATGAAAAACTGCAGGGTCGGCCCGATGAACTGGAGCATCCCGAGCGTGCTCAGCCGGATGTTCCGGCTAGCAAAGCCGAAACACAGCAGCGGAACCGCCGTCACCACTCCGGTTCCCGCAATCCACAACGCGTTGCTCCAGCTCCCGCCGAACGCCCTCGACAAGCTCGAGCTGTGCCACAGCAACCAGCCCAGCGCCACGGGCACCAGCAGGCTCGTCTCCACCGTTAGCCCGTCGAGCGCTCCCAGCGGCGAGCGTTTCCTGACCACCCCATAGAGTGAAAACGTCAAGCCCAGCGTCACCGCCACCCATGGGAAATGCCCGACACCCGGGATCTGCAGCAGCACCCCGGAAAACGCAGCCGCGATCGCGATCATCTGCAGCCGGTTCTGCCTTTCGCCAAACCAGATTGCCCCGAAGAGCATGTTGAAGAACGGATTGATGTAATAACCAAGCGCTCCCTCAATCATGCGGTCGTTCAGCGTCGCCCACACATACAGCATCCAGTTTCCGCCGATCAAGATCCCTGAAACGCCCTGCCATCCGATCGTCCGCACATCTGCTTTGATCCCGATCCTCCGCCACCATAGCAGCGGCCAGAGCATCAGACAGGTCCAGCAGGTCCGCTGCGCCACGATGCTGATAGGGTGCAGGAATTCCAGATGCTTCCAGTAGATCGGCAACACACCCCACAGCCCGAAAGCCAGGATTCCCGCCAAAATTCCCCGCGCATGTCCCGTCACCCCCGTCGTCGTAACGTTGCACACGGATAAGAAAGCCCGATTTGAGGAATGTTTAGTGGCTTTTTCTGCGGTCTACCAGCTCACTTCCACCCTCCTCCAAGAACGCGGTAAAGCAACACCACCGATTGCAAACGATCCCTTCGCGCTGCGTTCTTGGTCATCTTGGCATGGAGCAGCTTTGCTTCGGCGCGAAAAATTTCCGCCCCGTCTGCAACACCCTCGACACCCCTCCCCATAGAAATTTGTCTCGCTTGATCCAGCGTAGCGACCAACTCATCCAATTTCGCTTCGATATTGCTGGCTTGATCCGCCTGATCACATGCGTCGGCCGCTTCCTTGAACGCCCGCAGCACTGCGGCATCAAACTCTGCCCTGGTGGCCTGCGCCCGTGTCACAGCCGCTTTGACATCCGCCTTGCCCCTGCCGCCGTCGAATATCGTGCCGACAATTGAGGGGCCGACGGCATATCCGCTTGCGCCACTTTCCAGAAGACCCCGCGCAGAGGAAGCAAGCAACCCCGTCCTTCCTGTAATCGTCAGGGAGGGAAACCTCAGCGCCTCTTGCTCGCCGATCCGTGCCATAGCAGCCTGATGCTCCCATGCCGCCCTCAGTATGTCCGGGCGGCGCAACAATGCGTCCCCAGGAATTAATGGAGCGACCCGTATCTTCTTGTAAAGCGCATAGGGATTTCCGGTTCGCAGAATGCCGCCAGGATAATCACCGACCCAAAAGCTGAGTTCGTTCTCCTTGGCGCGGATTTCCCCGGCAATGCGGGTTTCTTGTATCTCGCAATTGATTCGCCGCTCGCGCACGTTCAGCAAATCGCGTTGATCCCGGCCTCCATCTGGCAACTGCGATAGCACCCATTCTTCATGGCGTTTTTCCAATTTCACAAGCTCGCGAACCGTCAGCCTTTCCTCGTTGAGACTGAGCAGATCAAAATAGGCCGACGCCAAAGATGCCACGATCTGCGTCGTGATCGCTTCCCGATTCGATTCAACCGCCATGAAATCAGCAAGCGCCGCCTCCCGGGAACGCCGAACTCTCCCCCACCAGTCGATTTCCCATGAGGCACGCATCTCCACACGGACGCGAGAGGCATTACGATCACCGATCACAAAACCGGGTATCTCCTCCTCCGCGTAGCGATAAGCGCGTCCGCTCGATTCGCCTTCGAGACTCGGAAAGCGCGCTGCGGACGCTGCGGCGAAACGTGCGATCGACTCATCCACCCGGGCGCTGGCTTTCACAATCTCAGGATGCTTCGTCACCGCTTTTTCGAGCAGAGCCTGCAGTTCCGTGTCCGCGAACAATCGGCGCCATGGTGCTTGTCCAAGGGAATTCGATCCGCCGGGAGAAACACGACGGATATGGGCAGGCAACTCGACGGTGGGCGCGGAGGGATCAGGCCCCTGCACGCAACCCACAACTAGCATGCAGAATACAATCCCTGGAAAACTGATCCTCTCAATCCCTTTCATGGCGATCCTTTTCCGGTTCTCTCAATTTCCAAGCTGACTTCCATCCCAACCGGCCAGTCGGGCGCATTTGGTAGATCGATCCATACCTCGAAAATTCTCAGATCCATCCGTTCCGTTGCGGCGCGTGAGAAAACCGTCCTTTTCCCCATGATCCCTTTGCTCAGGCGCACCCGCCCCTCCGCTTGTTCACCGTTGGCGGCAGTCATTATTGCCAATGCCCCTGGAGATGTCTGTCCCCAGAACGACTCGTCAACCTCAGCCCTCACTTCCAATGGCCCCTCCGGCGCGAACAGGATGACTGACTCCGGCATGGCCAAAGATACAGCATCACCGGGGTGCTTCAGAATCTCCACTACTCGGCCCGCGCATGGTGCCTTGATCTCCATCGTCATGAGATGGGAGTGTGCCAGCGTCAGCCTCGCAGCAGCCTCGGAAATCCGTGCCCGCTGCATGGCTATTTCCTCCTGCCGGGTTTGCTTCATTAGTCTGTCCCGATCCGCCCGCGCCTTTGTTGCCGCTTCTGTGGTGACTTGAGCAAAATGTGCTCCTTCGTCTGCTTGGGCACCAGTGACTCCGCGGATTGCGGCCAGTTTCGAAAGGCGATCTTTCTCACGATTACGAAACGCGCTTTCCAGCTCCGCCTGCCTGGATGCCGCTTCCGCCACGAGAACATCCCCGGGATGGGCACCTGCTTCAAGCAATTCCATTTCCGCTTCGGCGGCATCCAGTGCGGCCTTGGCCACCGCAATCTCGGCACTTTCCCGTTCGCTGCGTAACCTTGTCATGGTCTCACCTTCTTTCACCACATCCCCCACATTCACTGCCATTTCCGCAATCACCCCTTGCCCTTCGAATGCAAGCCGTCGCAGCCGCTCCCGGGGCTCCACATACCCGATTGCGTGGATCGTTTGTGGCTCGCGCTCATCCGCCACACTCTCACGTTCCGCATCTTCCGAGCAAGCCGCGAGGAAGGCCATGCTGATGAATGCCAAAATCAAGTCCCGTCCTTTGTTCATGTCGAAGTTTCGTTTTTGAGTTCACCACGGTCCATCGACCACACCCGGTCAAACATCGGCATCAGCCGCATATCGTGCGTCACCACCAAGAGCCCCGCGCCTTCCTCCCGAGCGTGCTGGATGAGAAGTTTCACCACTACTTGACCGATTTCCCAGCCGAGCGCCGCCGTGGGTTCATCCGCCAGCACCACCGCCGGCTTGTGGATCAGGGCGCGCGCCACAGCCACCCGTTGCCGCTGCCCGCCGCTGAGCACAGCCGCCTTTTTCGCGCCGTGCTCGGCCATTTCCAGCCGCTCCAGCAGCCCGTCTATCCTCTCCTTCAGTGCGACTCCCGCAACCCCCGCGTTTCTGCCCACCACCTCCAGATTTTCCCTCACCGTGAGAAACGGCAGCAATTGTGAATGTTGGAAAACAAAGCCGATTTTCTCTCTTCGCAACCTCGTCATGGCCGAGGCGGGCACCTTTGTCACCTCCTCTCCCGAAATCGACAGCACCCCGGCAGACGGCGTGAGCAGGCAACCCACGATCGAAAGCAACGTCGTTTTCCCCGATCCGCTAGGCCCGCATAGCACCGCACATTCCGCCGCCGCCACTTGCAAATCCACACCGTTCAATACCGGAACCGCCATCTCCCCATGGCCGTAGGCATGCCGCAGATCCTCACACGAAACCGCCGGAACCATGAGTCTTCCTGGATTTTTATCTCCCCCCGGCGCGGCTTGGCAGCCCATCGTCCCATCTTTCCGGTTGTTCGCGCTCATGATTTCAGGTAGCTTGTTGCCATGCAGATCACCTTGGAAATCCCCGATGAACTCTCATCGGCGCCCTTCGGCGATCCCTCCCGCATCGCCATGGAGGCTTTGGCTGCGAGGGCGTATGAAGAGGGGGTGCTTTCCGAGGAACAGGTTCGGCGGATGCTCGGACTGGAATCCTGCTGGGATGCCAGGGCGGTGCTCTCCAAGCATGGCGTCTGGCCCGGACAGACCGTGGAGGAAATCCTGCGTGACGCGGAAACCGCCGCCTCTTTCAGCATTCCGTCAAGATGATCGTAATTGCGGACAACTCCCCGCTTTCGGCACTCGCGGAGATTGGTCGCATCGACATTCTGAGAGCGCTCTATTGCAGGATCATCATTCCCGCATCCGTTGCCATCGAAGCCGCCCACCCGAGGGCGCCGCAAGCGCT
Organism: Akkermansiaceae bacterium; assembly: GCA_041748235.1. Lineage (GTDB taxonomy): Bacteria > Verrucomicrobiota > Verrucomicrobiia > Verrucomicrobiales > Akkermansiaceae > Luteolibacter. The sequence goes on from JBGTDO010000093.1 coordinate 68,358, forward strand.
GCGCGCCTGGATCGCATCCAACCCGGAATGGCTCGAACTGACAGCCGACCCCGGCGCAATGCTTCCCGAAACCGCCGCTTTGGGCGCGGGTGAAGCCGCCGCCATCTCCCTTGCCTGGAATCACCACCCCGATGCCCTGCTCATCCTCGACGACCTTGCAGCCCGCCGTCTTGCCGATGCCATGGGGCTGCGGATCACCGGAGTCGGCGGAATTCTCGTCGCGGCCGCGCGGATGGGACTTTTGGATTTCGAAGCAACCTTGGAAAGGCTCCAACATACGTCCTTTCGCATGGGCGATGCGATCGTCAACGAACTGCGCCAACGGTGGCGGAGCGGAAAATAAGCGATTCACGCCGACTTTTCGCCGGAGCGGCCTCTCGGATAATGGCTTTTCTGTTCTCATGATGAAAACACTGCCGCCGGATCGATGCGCCGCAGCTTGCGCAATACCCAGAATCCCGCCGCGACCGTCGCGAGCGCCTGACAACCCAGCAGCAACACGAGCACCCCCGGGGGCATCCGCAGCGGGACTGGTGACGCCTCTGCGAGCACCGCAGCCCCCCAGAACGCCGCCCCACCCAGCAGCACGCCGATCACCCAAAGCCCCAGCGCCTGGAAAAACACCACCTTCCCCAAAAGCCCGACCTCGAATCCCAAGGCCAGCATCGTCGCGTAATGCGGTCGATGATCCTGCAAGAGGGAAAACAAGGTCTGGCTGATCACCAGCGCCCCGATGACCACCCCGAGCGCCGCCGTCAGCACCACCGTGAAGCCGATGCCCGTGCCGATCATCCAATAATCCGCCGATCTCCATTTGAACGCATCGCTCGTCAGAACCTCCACCGAAGGCAGCGCCGCCCGCAAGCGCTCGGCCACCGCGCCCACATCAGCTCCCTCCTCGCAGCGCACCAGCACATAGGTGATCTCATCCGTCCGGTAGCGCTTGTCATAGAGGATCGCGTTCTCGATGGAAGTGAACACGAAAGGTGAGGCCGTGAATGTTCTCACCCCGTCGCTGATCCCCACCACATCCGCCCGGCGGTCGAGGATCTCGAAACGCCCGCCCACCTCCTCCACCCCCAGCAGATCCAGATACATCGCATCCACCACCACCGAGCGATCCCGCATCACCGCCGATAGATCCCCATCCACCATCCCCTGCGGCCCACCCATCAGCGAGCGATCCAGCCCCACCATCTCGATGTTCACCTTCCGCCCGTCCGAGCGGTTCCAGATCGTCCATGTCATCATCATGGGCTGCGCCTCCGCCACCCCCTGGACGGATCGCGCCTGATACAGCCGCTGCCGGGGTATCGGGCTGCCATAATCAAACGCCGGGGATTTCATCCCCACCACCCACAGATCCACCTTTGCCCGCGTGATCATCAGCGTGCAGGTGTCGATCCACCCCATCATCAGACCGATCTGTGCCATCGTCAGGAAAAACCCCGCCGCCACCCCGATGCCCGACGCTAGCACCTTCCCGCGATGCGCGAGCTGCATCTTCCACGCGATCAGGACAGCGAGGCTCAAGGTGGAGGATTTGGAACTCATGACGACAAGCAGGGTTCACCCTCCCTCCACCTCCATCAAAGTCTTCAGCTCTTCCTCCGCCATTGTCTTTGCCTGGGCCATGATGTCGGCAGCCCGGTCCATCTGCTCGGGCAAATGATTGGCCATCACCTGAAAGCGGAACCTCGCCTTGTTCCGCGCCACGGCGGGAAACTCCACCAGATTCGCCGCCATGCCCAAGGCGAAGACATGTTTGGAGGTCAGCCGCGCCAAAGCCTCGCTGCCCACAAATACCGGACAAATCGGTGACGGATCCCCGTGAACGTGCAATCCATGCGACGCCATCGCTCCCCGCAGGCGGATCACGCGATCCATCAGCGCCGCACGCAGCCGCACTCCTTCCTCGGAAAACGCGATCTCAAAGTAAGCGGGGTCTGTAGCGCCGCTTGAAGATTCTGGCCGGCGTATTTCAGAGGGCGTCATAGTTCACCAACCTATGACGCCTATGAACGAATCCATCTTGAAGACCGACCGACAGGGTCGCCTGCGCTACACTCCGGAACAGAAGAAAGTCATGGTGGATGCCTACCGGG
>JBGTDO010000094.1:0-6899 GCA_041748235.1 Akkermansiaceae bacterium
GTCGGGGAAACCATCGCGGCCGAAGATGGCCAGTTATGGGAGCAGGGCAAGAGCTGGCAACGGACTCGTTTCTGGAAGGGTTGCAGAATGTGAAATGCGACCGCTCTTTTCAGGCACAATGCAATCATGGGGCACGCTCCGGCAGGTCCGGCAGCTGGGAGATTGCTTGCAGTTAGGGCATTTGCTCTCTTCGCGGCTTTGGCGCGCCTTGTGCGAAAGCGTAGGTATTATGAATCCGATCCTTATCTTCAAGACCAACTGCCAGACCGCAAAGTCGGCGTTCTTTAGCAAAGCTGCCGTGTGTGCTGCGGTTTCCATTCTCTTCGTTTCCTTGGCCGCTCCCTCTTGTGGCACCGCCCGTGGGTTCGGTCGCGATGTCGAAAGAACCGGAGAAACCATCCAAGGCGCGGTAACACGCTAACCAAGCTTTTTTCCTGGAGGGCATCAGGACGTTCCGGATGCCTTAAGAGCCGGAGGAGTTGCCACCTCCGAGTCTCAGACGGAGCTGCTGTTCGCTCAGCAGCTCCGAGCATGTACGGGTGCTGCGGGGTGCCTTCAGCCGGAGGCCTCTGCGGTCTGCTGGAGGGCCTCGTGATAGCGACGCAGTTCGTCCGTCGGATTGAGGCGGAGCGCGGCGTCCACGGATGCCAGAGCGTCCACATATCGGCCTTGGCTGACGTACAGGCGGGCGAGTTCGACATGGGCCTCGTAGGCAGCCACTGGATCTGCGGTCGCCCGCTCAAGTAGCAGCTCGGCAGAATCCTGTTGCCCGATCGCAGTGCGGTGCCTCGCGAGAATCAGCAGGGCTTGGCCGTCGGTAGGATCCTGATCCACAAGAGTCCCCAGCAGCTCGGCACCCGATTCCGGATTTTCTCCGGACTCGATGAGAAAGCGGGCGGTGGCGAGTTGTAGCGGGCGCGACGGTTCTTCCTCCCGCGCCTTTTCCAAGAGCTCTTTTACCAGCGGCCAGTCGGACTGAGAGGAGGCGGTCGAAACCAAGCGGAGGGTAGCGCTTGTTGACGGCTTCCTTTCGCCAGCGAAAGCGGAAGTGATTGCGGCCCGGGCGGCGGCTGGCCGCAGGGCCCGGAGGTGCAGGTCTGCCAGTAGCAGGATGTTGTCCGCGTCCAGAAGCTCAAGACGGTAGGGAAAATCAAGGGCTTTGACTGCGGCTTCCCGCTCTTCGAGATCTAGAAGGATGTTAGCCTGCAGCACCGAATAAGAGGCTTCGAGCGGGCGCTGGCGGATGACTTCATCCAGCAGAGCGATGGCCTCCTTTTTCTCGTCTAGATTCTGGAGACTCTGGGCGATCCCCGCCTTCCACTCCGGCACCTCCGGCTCGGTCACCTGCGCGAGCCGGTATGCCTGCAGTGCACTCGCCCATTCCTGACGGGCGAGGCGGGTGTAGCCAAGCAGGCCGTAGGTGCTGCCCTCGGAGTCGCCCAAGCGGATTGCTTCTGTTAGATGGGACAGGGCTTCTTCCAGCTTTTTCTCCCGCACGTATGCGAGGGCGAGATTGCGGTGGGCACGGCGGAAAGAAGGATAGTCTTTAAGGGCCGCTTGGTACGCGGCGATGGCTTCCTCATTGCTGCCAAGCTCGAAGTGGATGTTGGCCAAGTTGAAAGTGAGAGCGGGTGACTTTGGGGTGAGCGGGCTGGCTTTCAGTTTTGCAAGCGCTTCCTCGCGTTTGCCACTGGCCATGAGCGTCTGGATTTCGACCAACAATCCGCGCTCCTCAGTGCTAACGGTAGGTTCGATGCGGGCCTCGATGCGATATGAGCCGTTGAACGATTTCAGGAACGCCGGGTCTTTCCAGTAGGAAGTGGAAAGCGGCAGGGGCTCGGCTGAACATACTACAGATACAGTAGCAAACAGGGAAAAAACCGCGATTGAGCGCGAGTGGATGGATGGAGAATCATTCATAACATGAAGGCCTTATTTTTCAATAATGATGGGCCAGCGCATAATGGCTTTGACAGCCTGGCCGTTGCGCTTGGGCGCGGAAAACCGGGCACCGGAGGCGACGCGGCGCGCTGGTCCCACCAGATCCGGATGGGTGGAGGAGAGAATCTTGCGCACGCTTACCCCGCCGTTAGTAGAGAGCTCGACTTCAAGCACCACGGTACCGCGGCTGACGCCCTGGCGAGCGAGGGAGGTGGGGAAACTTGCGGACCCGTGACGTAGCAGCCGGGGCGTGCCATCAAGTTCGCTGGCGTTGTAGTGCGATTTCGCCACAGGAGGTGGTGGCGGACGCCTGACTTGTGCCGGAGGTTTGAAAGCTTGCCGGGGGGCCGCCTTCGGAGTCGGGCTCGGCGCTGCCCGGACCGCAGGCTCTGGAGCGACTGGTAAAGGCGCGGGAGCGAGATCGGTGAAGAAGTTTTCGACCGGCGTAGTAATGTCCATCGGCACCTGCGCCTGAGGGATAGGGACGCGGGTGGGATCCGGGAGGCTGCTGACTTCTGTTAGGGCGGGTGGCGGCGGAGGCGCGTCGGGCGGCGGCTCCTCCATAGGAGGTGGCGGTGGCGGCGGCTCAAGGGTGGCGGTTTCGATCTCACGGATTTCGATATCAGGAACTGTCGTCTGCACGACGAATAAGCGGGCGAAACCGAGCACCACCAGAAGAATGGCGGAAGCAGAGATACCGATGATGGTGGAGCGGACGTTCACGTGCTTCTATTTCTCGGTGGCGAGGGAGACGGAGGTGGCACCGGCGAGTTTGGCGGAATCGATGACACCGACCGTTGCCTGAGTGGGTGTGGCTGCATCGGCGCGGATGATAACCGGCGTTTCAGGAGTTTCCTCAAGTAGGGCTGCAACCACAGCACGCACTCCGTCCTGGCCGATCTCGCGGCCGCCCTGCCACACGCGGGACTCAGCGGTGACAGCGATGAGGATGGCCTGGCGCTCAAGGTCCTCCGAGGTGGCGGCGCGAGGTTTGGAGATCTCCACTCCGGTTTCTTTGACAAAGACGGTGGTGACGATGAAGAAGATGAGCAGCAGGAACACGACATCGATTAAGGGTGAGATGTCGATGCCGCCGGGTTCTTCGGTAGCGGTTGAATGGCGGAAGCGGCGCATGGGGCGGAGAGGATCAGGACTCGGCGGCGAGGCGGGCGTGAAGCTGACGCTGCAGTTCAAGATGAGTGGTCTGGGTCTGGCGTTTCAGCAGGGCCAAAAGGAAAGCCGCGGGGATGGCGATAACAAGCCCCGCCTGAGTTGTGACGAGGGCTTTGGAAATGCCGGTGGAGATGGTGTCAATCGGAGCCTGATCCCCTGCGGCCATGCCGGAGAAGGTGATGAGCATTCCGGCGACGGTGCCGAGGAGGCCGAGGAGAGGCGCCGCTGCAACTAGAACGGCGAGGAAAGGCAGGCGACGCTCGACCCAAGCCATTTCATCGAGTTCGAAACCAGCAAAGGTGCGCTGGAGCTCGCGGGCGGATGACCTCTGATTATGCCATGGCAGCGAGCCCACGGTCGACGGCTCCAACCATTTCTCTTTTGCTACTAATTTTCTAGTAGCTTCGAGGTGCCTCCAGACATTGAAGAGGATCGCGTAAATGGACACGGCGAGGATCAGCAGCGCGTAGAGAGTGAGGCCACCCTCGCGCAGGGTGAGCTGGATGGCGTGGATCATTTGGCGCGGAGTGCGTTGACGAAGGACAAGCCAAGTCGCTCGGTGGTCTGGACGATGCCTTGGCTGCGGCGGGCCAGGAAGGCGTGAAGGATCAGAGCCGGAATGGCGACGACGAGGCCGAAGAGCGTGGTGATCAGCGCCTCTGAAATGCCACCAGCCAGCGGCTTGGGGTCGCCGGAGCCGAAGAGGGTGATCAGGTTGAACGTGGCGATCATACCGGAAACAGTTCCCAACAGACCGAGGAGCGGTGCGGTGGCAGCGGTGATGGCGATAACCGGAAGCAGTGAGGAAGCTTTGCTCTGCACGGCCATGAGCTGCTCATAAAGTGTCTCCTCAACAAGGTCGGCGGAGTTCTCGGAGACGCTTACGAGCTTGTGCATTACAGGGCCCGCCGGATGATTTTGTGAGATGGCGAGTTCGGAAGCTTTTTTCCGGTCGCCGGTGCGGAGGGAAGCGAGGATGGCGTTGATCCACGCGTCGGTAGGTTCGCGGAGGCGGATGAACTGTGAGAGCTTGATGAAGCCGAAGACGAGGCTGAGCAGGGCAAGGAAAATGATCGGCCAGATCCACAGCCCGCCCTTACGAACAAGATCGAGCGGCCCGCCGTCGATCTCATCCATAGCTCGGGCGTTGCCTCCGGTCGGATCAAGAGGGAGGGGAGCTTCTTGTCCAGCTAGCAGGTTCGCCACGCTTGACTGGGAACCGGGGACGAAATGCGGGACGCCGCCTGTCTTCGAGGCAACCACATCTCCTCCAGCGGATTTGTCAGTTGTAAGGAAATATGAGACGGGACCAAGGGCGGCGAAGGTACCCTCCCGGACGGTCCCATCGGGATCGGCCGCTTGGCCGGGAGCAGTCGAGCCTCCGAGGATCGCCTCCAGCTGATCAATCGCGGAATCGAGAATTGGCAGGCGCGATGTTAGGGCTTCGGCAGGGACATCGGCGCTGGCGGCCTGAAGCTCTGGCGAGACTTCGATCGGTGGAGTCCCCGGGGTGGCGAGGGTGGAGGTTTTGAGCGCGTGATCCTTGAGCAGGCCCGCAAGGTAGCTGGCGTCTTGTCGGCGGGTGCCGACGTCGCTCTGAAGCTGCCGCAGTTCCTGGACACGGTCCTCCTTGGAGAGGCGGGCGATGCGGACGAGACGACGTTTTTCCCGAAGCTCTTGCTCCATTTTCTCAAAATCGGCGGAGAGTTCCGGCTTCTCGGCTGAAATGGCGGCACGCGTTTTTTCCAACAAGGAGAGGCTTTGCGAAAGGTCGGTTCGTGCCTTTTCCAAGGCAGCGGGAACGGTGGTTTGTGCTTGGGCGGAAGCTGCCAAGAGCGCGATGGCGATCAGATGGAGCGCCAGATTTTTTGCGGGGGTCATTGGATTTTCAGGGGGACGGTGACCATTGCGGGGGGGCGCTTTTTGTCGAGGATGTCGAAGGCTGCTAGCAGCTCGCTGCGGAGCTCTGGGTGCGCTTGCCAAGTCCATCCCTCGGGGCCGGGCTGGCCAATGCCGGCGCTGTCGTTCCCGGCGTAGTATGCGCGGGCGAGTCCTAGATAAAGGACTTCGACCTCCCGGCCTTCGCGGACTTCGAAGTGGCGGGTGAAACGGCGGTTGAACTGATGCGCCTTCGCGAGAAGGGACAGGATGGCCTGGAAGGCTTCGCGTGGTTCGTCCGCAGGTTTCCACGCTCGGAGACTCGCAATCTCCGGTTCAGCCTCTTTCAGGAGGGGAGCGGGAAAACGCTTCGCAAGCGCGAGAGCGCGGGGAGTGTTGCGAGCCACGGCTTCGGAGGTGAGGCGGCGGGCGGCCTTCAGACTCTGGATTTCGCTAGTGAGCGTATCAGTGGTTTCGACGTGGCCGGGGGCGGATTGTCCGGCTGCGGAGAGCTCTTCCATGAGGAGCTTGAGCTCGCGCTGGTGGAGGTCCAGCAACGCTTCCATCTCCCCTTTTCGCGCCTCCCAATCCAGGCGCTCCTTGGATTCCTGTGTCTGGACATCGACGATTTTTGAGATGGTTTCCCGCAGCTCGACAACAGCGGGATTCGGTGCCTCAGCGTGGAGGCCGAGGGTGGCGAGGAGAAAGAGTAGAAGGAGCCGGTGCATGTTCGTTGTTGAGAATTGATCTCAACTTGTCCGCCAGACTTTGTACGAATCGGCGCAGGGGTCAAACGAAAAGGCGGTTGTGGTTTCGCGGCGAAGCGTAGTCAATCACGCTCTTGAAGCGCTCCTCCCACAGGGTGCCGGTCCGCCCGTGCGTGCGTTTGAACCAGCGGGTGAAACGCTGCAGCAGCGTCTCCGACCATTCGCAACATCCGGAACATCCCCCGCTCCTCGTCCCCAAACACGAACCTCCGGTCAACCACCCGCGAGACGCACTGCTAAATCGACAGCTTTTCCTCAGATCCAGCCCAAGCGCGATCCAGCGTTTGGTGCCTTTTATGGAACCACCCTACCGCCCCAATCCCAGGATTTAGAGAATCTTCGTCATTTTTCCCGGAATCTTGAATCTTTTGGCGCAACACGACGGACCCGATTCTCTGACCCCGATCCTTCATGTGGAACCTTCAGCTGCACCACCTCCCGATGAATAATTTATTTCTATGTTTAGTTCAATTCCTCTCTCCCCTAGCTTTTTGATTATATTTTTCGACAATCTAAATCCATTTAATGGCAACTGTGTAAAAATACCTACGGATAATTCTACTCCATATTTATCTGACAGCTGCACCCAATCTTTCAAATCATAACTACATAATCCAAGCAGTTTATTGACTTCAAGTTTGAACTCATCAAGATTACAATCATTTGAATTAAGTAACCACAGACCGGATTGAGCAATTCTAGCCTTTCCTCCCCGGATTCGGGTGTATAACTTTCCTTTTTCGAAAGCCCGGAGATCAAGAAGCTATGTTCGGATCTCACAAAAATGTTACCATGCGAGGACTGACCCCAAAGACTGGAGAGAGCCAGAGCGAACGCAAGGACCGGAGCGGCTGGCCGGCCGGGCGCGGCTGGCCCGTTATTTTCCGGGACAGGGGAGCGCACGGCGGGCGGGTCTGCACGGCGAAGGAGGCGGCTGGAGGCCTGGACGATGTGGCGAGGATACGAGCCGCTGAGGGAAGGCCGGAAGACCAGCGACCGCCCCCCGAAACAACTGCGCGCTAGCGGACGGCGCGACATCTGCCTTGGGGGATTTTGCCCATACCGCGAAGCGCACCCCGCCCCCAAAAGCTGATGGCGTGACGGGAGCGGGTTTTGCTCTGGCGGTTGCTGTTGCCCGAT
>JBGTDO010000095.1:0-52779 GCA_041748235.1 Akkermansiaceae bacterium
CGTGGCCGCAGCCCGCGGCGGCAACGGCATCGGGGTAACAGGTGCCGCGCCGCTCGCCACCCTGACGGGCTTCCGGCTCATCGCCGCGCCGACCACCGATCAAAACGAGGCGGATGCATTCCTGGCCAACAACAACTCTATCCACATAAAGAGCAACAGCTGGGGGCAGCCCGATGGCGGCGGCTACGGCGGCCCCGGCCCCTTGGCGGCGGCCGCCCTGGAAATGGCGGCCACCAGCGGACGTGGCGGAAAAGGTATCATCCAGCTCTTCTCGGGCGGCAACGGCTTCGATTTGGGTGATGACTCGAATTACGACGGCTATGCCAACTCGCCATTCGTAATCGCCGTGACCGCAGTGAATGATGCCGGTTTCCAGAGCTACTACTCCGAAATGGGTGCCAATCTGCTTGTCGCCGCGCCTTCCAACAGCGGGGGACAGAACGAAGGCATTCGCACTACGGATCTCACGGGGGATAGCGGAGCAAACTCCAACAGCACCGGCGCGGACGATCTCGCGGATCGGAATTACACGAACGCTTTCGGTGGCACCTCATCGGCGTGCCCGTTGGTAGCCGGGATCGTCGCGCTCATGCTGGAGGCGAATCCGAATCTCGGCTGGCGGGATGTGAAAGAGATCCTGGGCCGCACTGCGCGCAAGCCGCAACGCACCGATCCCGACTGGGCGACGAACGGCGCAGGCTTTTCCTTCAACCACAAATATGGCGCGGGAATGATTGATGCGGCTGCCGCAGTGGCTCTCGCGCAGCAGTGGGTAAACCTGCCCGTTATGACCACCGCCCAGTCGGCGCAGACAGGGCTGTCCGTTTCCATTCCCGACAACAGCACCACCGGAGTCACCCGCACGCTGAATTTTAACACTGCGAATTTTCGCGTGGAGCATGTCACGGTCACGGTGAATGCCACCCATACAGCGCGCGGCGATCTTGAGGTCACGCTCACTTCCCCGTCGGGTATGGTCAGCAAGCTTGCGCAGGCGAACGATGACGGCACGGACAATCTCGCATGGACCTATAGCTCTGTCCGGCACTGGGGGGAATCGGCCGCCGGAAACTGGACGGTGAAGGTGGCCGACCGTATCCCGGTGGACACGGGAAAACTCACGGGCGTCACGGTAAAGCTGTGGGGAGCTACCAATGCGGGCGCACGCATCGCCGGAACGGGCGCTACGCTCAGCGGTGAATCCAACACGCCGGCGAATAGCGCGGCGGATCCCGGTGAGGCGGTCACCTTCAGCCTCGGCCTGAAAAACATTGGTGCCGCTGCCACCAACAATCTCAGGCCACGCTGTTGGCAATCGGCGGCGTGCGTGAACCCTCGGCTGCGCAAAATTACGGGGCGCTCGCCGCCTCAGGCGCCACGGTTCAGCGCAGCTTCTCTTTCAGGATAGACGGGGGCACCGGCATGTCCGTTCCCGTGATACTTCGGCTTTCCGATGGTGCCACGAATCTTGGTTATGCAAACCTCAACATTCCGCTCGGCACGAGTGCATCAACCAACTTCACAGGCGGAGCCGTCACCATCAGGGATAATAACACGGGCTCGCCTTCGCCTTCAAACCTCAGCGTATCCGGCCTTGTCGGTCGGGTCCAAGGCATGACGGCACGGATCAACGGCTTGACCCACGGCTACATCGACGACGTCGGCGCACTGCTGCACAGCCCGGATGACCTGAAGATCCGGCTCTTTTGCGGTGGCAGCGAAGGTAGCGCCTCATCGGCGAATCTCACCTTCGATGATGCAGCTTCTATCATTTTCCCTGCTGCGGGAGCCAGCCTTCCCAGCGGCACCTACCGCCCGTGGGACTACTATGGTTCCGACTTGCGCTCATTCACCGGCGACACGGCCCTGAAGGAAGAGGCCTTCACGATGAGCGAGTTCCGCGGCGTGCCCGCCAACGGCACTTGGAGGCTGTTCATGCAGGACTTCTCCGCAGGTGCTGCGGGATCACTGGCGAGCTGGCAGCTCTCTTTCACGACCGTCACCTCCACGGACAATGTCTTCCTCACCTCCGCCTCGACCAGCGGCGGAGAGGGGTCGCGCTCCATCAATGTATCAGTCACCCGCACCGGCGGCAGGGAGGGATCGGCCACCGTGAATTACGCCACCAGCAACGGCACCGCCAGTGCAGGCAGCGATTTTACGAACACCAGCGGCACGCTTACTTTCGCCGCAGGTCAGCTAACGAAAACCTTCGCCATACCCATCACCGATGATGGCGCGGTGGAGTCCAATGAAACCATTCAGATCGCACTTTCCAACGCGGGCGGAAACACCACGCTCGGAACGCCCGCCACCGGCACAGTCACGATCATCGACAATGACGCGACCACGCCCGTCGCCATCTCACCCGCCACACAGACCATCAACGAAGCGGCGACCACGCTCACTTTCACTGTCAGCCGCACCATGGCGGGCAGCGCCGGCACCCTCAGTTATGCCACCAGCGGTGGCACTGCCACCTCCGGCACGGATTTCATCGCCACCAGCGGCACGCTTACATTCGGAACCGGCGACCTCAGCAAGACCTTCACTGTGTCCGTGTTGAACGACGACCTGCTCGAACCGGACGAAAGTTTCTCCGTCTCGCTTAGCGGAGCCACCGGCGGGCTATCCCTCGGTGCGCCGGCCATCGCCACCGTCACGATCGTTGATGGCGACGCCGACAGCGACTCGATGCCCGACGATTACGAGATCGCCGTCGGCCTCAATCCCGCGATCAATGATGCGGCGCTCGATCTGGACAAAGACGGATCCAGTAACATCGATGAATTTCTCTTGGGCACTCTTCCCAACTCCGCAAGCAGCCGCTTTCAATTCAGCGTGGCGGTCGGCCCGACGGACGTGAGCGTCACTTTTTCGACAATCACAGACCGCTTCTACAAGGTCGAGCAAAGCGTAACGCTCGACAATCCATGGACTGTGGTGCAGGAAAACATCGTAGGCACCGGCTCAAACATCACCGTCACCGAAATGGGGGTGGCTTCACGGCTGAAAAATTTTTATCGCGTGGTCGTCAGGCTGCCTTGATCACCCCCGGAAGTTCGTCTGCCGATTTTGAATCTTGGCAGAATTGGAAAAACCGAGCTGTCGAAAGCGCTCGCCGAGTCTCTCTTCGATGACGAGGGCGCGGTGGTGCGGATCGACATGTCCGAGTACATGGAGAAACACAGCGTCTCCCGCCTGATCGGTGCGCCTCCCGGCTACGTCGGCTACGACGAGGGCGGCCAGCTCTCAGAGCACGTCCGGCGCAAGCCCTACTCCGTGGTGCTCTTCGATGAAATCGAAAAAGCCCACACCGATGTATTCAACGTGCTCCTGCAAGTCCTTGATGACGGCCGCATCACGGACGGCCAGGGCCGCACCCGTCGATTTCCGCAACACCGTCAAAGCCGAGCTTGACGCAGGGCAGGTGGCGTTTGTGAAGGGGTGAAGAAAGTGCCGAGTCATCAGTGAGCAGTGAGCAGTGGAAGATGAAGATGAAGATGAAGATTTAGCCGCCTCAGCGCAGAGGTCGGTGAGGGACGCGAAGAGTTGATATGAAAGGGGGTGGGGGCGATTTTCAGTCGCCTATACCCGAGAGAGAAACAGTAACCACGGAATACCCGGAACAGCCGGGGCTGCGGGACGGATCGAGACTCGCGGTCTGCGGCTGGCTTCAAGTTCTAAGGCGCTCGCCTTCGGATGATTTTATGCGGTGGATTTTGGCATCTGCCCCGATTAGGACAGGCTGGGAAAAGACAAGTTTAAGCTGCATGGTGTCTCAGATTGGAATTTCCAGACCACTCAGTCATATCGGAGGCGAAACCGTCACAGGAGGAAGTTAGGCAGGCGCGGCAGGATTCACTTTTATCTAACCGATTTCCGGCCTGCGGCATCTCCGCATCTGGCCGGGGGCCATACTGTAACACACTCAAGCATCACCTCATCCTAATTTCTTCGTGATCCCTACTTTAGCAGCCGCCCGCTTCGTGCTGGATATCCGCCAGCTTCGCCCGATCCAGCCCTCCGGCTTCGTGCCTCCCCGACAGCGCAAAACCTACGCCAGCCCAGACGTTCAGGAGTTTCTCCAACAAGCTTTCGGCGGTCTGTTTCCCACCCTGCAGCTCCTTGATGACGGCGGTGCAGAATACGTCCATGTCACTGCCGGGGTCGAGACCTGCGGCCGGTCCCGATCCGTAGCGTCCGCCCGCGAGCTGCCTCGGGGGGAAGTGATGAAGATCCTTGAGGGCTGGATTTCCCTCCGGAAGGAAATCATGGAGGCCTCAACTTGCGAGGGTATCCGCTCGCTGCTCCTCAACCTCCGGGTGCCAGACCCCGGGAAATCCATCAGCCTTTATCGAATCTACGACGCGCCTTCCGGAAAGCCCGGCATACACATCCTTTACGGCTTTGAGTCTCCGGAATTTCCCTCGGTACCAGTGGAGCAAGCGGTGGCCGCCATCCTCGGAATGGAGGTAGACCAACTCGATTCGCTCCTCTTCGCCTCAATGAAACCCAGCGGTACTACGGCCGCCGTGCCCGGGCTTGCCGAAGTGCCAATGCAGAACCCGCAACGGCCTTGGCAAGCAATCGTTCCTTTCGTCTTCTTGGCCGCAGCGCTCGCAGCGACCGGCACATTCCTGGCCACCCGCTACGCTGAAAATCGGGACCCGACCTCCCCGGCTTCCAGTCTTGTCGCAACCCCCACGCCCTTACCCAATGGCACGCCCGCTTTGCCCGCCGACCCGCCCGTTCCCAAACCTCCGCTTCCGTCCCTTCGCATGCTGGACTCCGAAACGATCAATCAGCCTGCAGCCCACAGCGGCGACTCTATCAACCTCGACAACATGATCCGATGAACCGCTGGACCACTATCCTTCTCACCTTGCTCGCCAGCCTCACGCTCCTCGCCGCAGCCGACCCCAAAGAGGAGTTCCGCGAGCTCAACAACTCCCGCAACCTTCGCTCGGAACTTGTCAAATTCCTCAAAGGGTCTGGCAAGCTGCGCGAAACGGCGGATGGGACCCTTATTTCAACAGTCGAAGGCGACCCGGCCGTGGAATCCGCCATGGTGGCCGAAAACCGCGACCGCCTCCGGCAATTCGAGATTCTCGCCGATTCGGAGGATCGCGATAGCGCCACCGTGGCGAAAGAATTCGCCGTGCGCATGGGTGGGTCGGGCGTTGCAGCTCCCCCGGTGCGTGTACTCACCTTCAACGGCTCGAACACTATTGGCGCGTCCCTTGCGCCCGAACTGGTGCGCGCGTGGCTTGAATATCGCGGTGCCGTAGAAATCACCCACCAGCGAGAAGGAACCGAGACGGCTTTCACCTACCGAGACCATCCGCGCGATGCCCAGTGGAAATCGATCGTCCTCGCCGCGCACGGCTCCTCGACCGCCTTTACCGCCGACGAAACCTACCCAGAAACCGGCCTAGCCGGCGGTTTCTGTGACATCGGCATGTCCTCCCGCCCGATCAAGAGCAACGAGATCGACATCATCGCGGCCTCTGGCAAGGGTCGCCTTGAAATGGCTAACACTGAGTTCCCGGTCGCGGTTGATGGCGTAGCGATCATCCGTCACCCCGATGTCCCGGTGACCAAGCTCACCCTCGCGCAAGTCACGGCCATTTTCTCGGGCGGTGCCACCCGCTGGAGCGAGTTCGGCGGGCCGGACCAACCGATCCGCGTCTATTCCCGCGACTTCCACTCCGGTACCTACGACTCGTTCAACGAAAAGGTTCTGAAGCCCGCCGACGTGAAACTGCGCGAGGACGCCCAGCTTTTTGAGGACAGCGGCGAGCTTGTCCGCTCCGTCGCCGCAGATCCCCTTGGGATCGGCTTTGTCGGCCTCGCCTACGTCAATAGCACCGTCGCCCAGGTCGCCGTGCAAGCCGCCGCCGATACCCGCCCGCTCATGGCCACTCGCCTTACCATCAAGACGCTCGATTTCCCACTCTCCCGTCTGCTCTATCTGTACGCCCCGCTCAAACGCTCGAAAGCGGCTTCGGATTTCCTGGATTTCGCCATGTCCGACCGCGGCCAAGAAGCGGTGGATCGGACCGGCTTGATCGGCCAAGGCAAACCTATCGCCACCGATATTGCCGAAGTGGATGGTTATAAAGAATCACTCCTCGCCGATCCCGCTGTGCCTTCGGATTACAAAGAGCTGATCCGCAATGCGGACCGCCGTGACTCAATGGCCAACATCCGTTTCGCCTCCGGCCGGACAGAGCCGGACGTCAACTCACAGGCAAACCTCCAGCGTCTCGCCGGCGCTCTCGCGGAACTTGCCACTCCGGTGGAGGTGCTCTGCATAGGGTTTACCGACAGCCGGGGCAGCGTAAAAGCGAACATGACAACATCCGCAGAGCGCAGCCGGGCCGCCGCCGGCTTCCTTACCACCCTCGGCGTCACCAATGTCACTGCCCACGGCTTCGGCGAAGCGATGCCGGTGGCGGACAACGACAATGAGCCCGGCCGTGCCGCCAACCGCCGCGTGGAAATCTGGATCCGGCGCTGAGCCTGTCTGCTGCATGTCCGTGACCGACCTTCCCCGTTATCGCGACCTTGAACTGATCGGTGAAGGCGGTCTGGGCAAGGTCTTCCGCGCCTTCGACGCCACGCTCAATCGGAAAGTCGCCATCAAGAAGATTAAAACGAAGGCGGATGGCGGAGCGGGCTCCCAACTGCTCGCCGAAGCAAAACTTCTCAGCGCCGTGCAGCACCCGAACATCGTCACCATCCACGACCTCGGGCGTTGGGACGACGAGTTGTTCATCGTAATGGAGCTGATCCAAGGCGAGGATTTCGAGACCCTTCTTCGCGGCGGCCGCATCCTCTACGAGAGCTTCGTTCCTTTCTGCCTGCAGCTTCAGGAGGCGATCATTGCCGCCCACCATCTTGGAATCCTGCACTGCGATCTCAAGCCGGCCAACGTCATGCTTAGTTGGTTGCCCTCCGGCTCGCTGCACGTGAAACTCGTCGATTTCGGCCTCGCCGAGCTCCGGCGGGAGGCGGAAGCACGCACGAAAGGCAAATTAAACATCGCGGGGTCACTCTATTTTATGAGCCCCGAACAGTTCGAGAGCGGCCCGCTCGATGTCCGTTCCGACCTCTACGGACTCGGCTGCCTCTACTATTATATTCTCGCGAGACGCCATCCTTTCGACGGAGACACGCCAGCCCAAGTGATGGCCTCCCATATCCTCCACGACGTCCAGCCCCTCAGCCGCCTGCGCCCGGACCTGCCCCCTTGGCTTTGCGATTGGGTGATGTGGCACATTCAGAGAAAACCAGCAGATCGCCCACCCTCCGCCCTTGATGCCTTCGACCGCTTCACCGGCGAATCCTATCGAAGAGCAACCGGCGGACACCTGAGTTCGCAGTAACCGCGCACGGCGGAGAGGATGAGGTCGGGCCATAAGGGTTGGTGCCTTGACACCTCCGGCTAATTTACTTGATTCTCAGGATCCGCTTCAAGATCCCGAAGTCGGCTACCCGGACATATCAGCCAGATCGAGCACGCCGGGAACTCGTAGATCATTCAGGACGTGGAGGCGCACCGATCGTGATTGCGAAAACGTGGGAGCGCTGGCCGGACCGGGAGGTTTTCAAAGCCGTGATGGAGTGGGCGCGGAAGCTTGAGGTTTGCATGCTCGCTCAACGGCCGGGACGTTAAGGTATGCCGCGAGTTGGGAATGACTGGAAATATCATGCAAAAAGAAGCCCTTTCGGTGCGATTCACCGGAAGGGCCGCTTAGGGTCAAAATGCGATCCGCTCTATTTATCGAAGACTTTTTTGATGTCTCCGACCTTTTTCTGGGCTTTACCTTCTGCTTGGTCGGCGTGGCCTTCGGCTTCTAGGCGCTCGTTACCTACGGCTTTGCCTGCGGCTTCCTTGGCTTTGCCGGCGATGTCCTTGCCAGTTCCTTCTGCTTTGTCTTGGTTGCTTGATTTCATGGTGTTTATCGCGGGTGGGTTTGAACCCGCTCAATCTCTTATCGCAGGTGGTGTGCCAGGGGTGGCGGTGGTGCGGGAAGTGCCGAGTGGCGAGTGCCGAGTGATCAGTGATCAGTGATCAGTGATCAGAGGGCTGTAAGGAGTGAGGAGTGAGGAGTGAGGAGTGAGGAGTGAGGAGTGAGGAGTGAGGAGTGAGGATGGGTGGCTTTGACAGGTGGATCGAGTGGGGCGAGGGTGGGCGGTCGACGTTATGGAGGTTACGCTTGTTTATCCGCACCAGCTTTTCAGTTCTCATCCGGCGGTGGCGGAGGGGCGGAGGGTCTGGCTGATCGATGATCCTCTATTTTTCGGCAATGATCCTCATTGGCCGCTGGCGATGCACCGGAAGAAGCTGTTGCTGCATCGGGCCTCAATGGCGGCCTATGCGGAGGAACTGGAGGCGGCGGGGTATACGGTGCGGCGGGTTGAGAATCCGGAGGGCGGCAAGGAGGGCAGTGAGGAATTGTTGGAGCGGGTGCTGCCGAAGTCGGTGACGACTGCACATGTGGCGGGTTTGAGCGATGACGTGCTGGGGCGGAGGTTGCGGCGGTTTGCTGAGAAACGCGGGATGGAGCTGGTAGTGCACGTCACGCCCGCTTTCCTGAGTCCGGATGATTTTTTGCGGAAGCATCTGGCGGGGAATGCGAAGCCCTTCATGGCGCGGTTCTATCAGGCGCAGCGGATCCGGATGGGTGTGTTGTTGGAACAGGGGGATTCGCCGATGGGCGGGAGGTGGTCGTTCGATGAGGAGAACCGGAAGAAGCTGCCGAAAGACCACGTGGTGCCGGAGCCCCCGCGCGCGCCGAAGAACGACCATGTGAAGGAGGCGGCTGCCTGGGTGGAGAGGAGGTTTCCAAATAATCCGGGCACGACAGAAGGCTTCCGCTGGCCGGTGACGCGGGAGGAGGCGGAGGCGTGGCTGGAGATTTTTCTGCGCGAGCGGTTCGCTGACTTCGGCGCGTTTGAGGATGCCATCTCCACGAAGCACGCGTTCCTGCATCACGGGGGGCTGACGCCATCGCTGAACATCGGCCTGCTCGATCCAGCGAGGGTGGTGGAGCGCGTGCTCTCGTATGCGGCGCGGAGCAAGAAGGTGCCGCTGAACTCGCTGGAGGGCTTCGTCCGGCAGGTGATCGGCTGGCGCGAGTTCATGCACGGAATGTACGTGCTCCACGGGGTGGAGATGAGGAACGGAAATTTCTGGAACTTCAAACGCCGGATGCCCCAGGCTTTTTATGACGGCACGAGCGGAATCGCGCTGGTGGACCGGGTGATCCGCCAGGTGTTGGAGGAAGGGTGGTGTCACCACATCGAGCGGCTGATGGTGCTTGGGAACTTTTTTCTGCTGTGTCGCATCCGGCCGGACGATGTTTACCAATGGTTCATGGAGATGTTCGTCGACTCCTACGATTGGGTGATGGTGCCGAATGTCTATGGCATGTCCCAATTTGCGGACGGCGGGAGCTTCGCGACGAAACCGTATCTTTCCGGCTCCAATTACATCCGAAAGATGTCGGACGAGCCGCCGGGCGATTGGTGCGCGGTGTGGGACGGGCTGTTCTGGACTTTCATTGCGGACCATCTGGACTTCTTTTCCGGAAACCCGCGGCTATCGATGATGGCGCGGACGTGGATGAAGCTCGCTCCCGCGAAGCAGGAGTCCCACCGCCAAGCGGCGGAGGATTTTCTGAAGGCGCTTGAGAATTAGAAGCGGCATTTTAGCGTTCCCGTTCCAAGATCCAGTTTTTTTCTCACCTTGCTTTGTCCTTGCTTCGGAGGGGGAGGTAGGGAGAATCCGCGCCCCCGGGATCGGGTTTACTGGAATGATGGAGTCCGATGAGAAAACGATGGCGGCGCGGTTCGCGGAGGTGGGGGAGATCATCGGGAAGCACACGAGTTTCGTCCTGATGAGTCATGTGCGGCCGGACGGGGATGCGATCGGGTCTCAGATCGCGCTTGGGTTCTCGCTGATGGCGCTGGGGAAGACGGTTTATCTGATCAATGAGGACGGGGTGCCGGAGAGCCTCGAGTTTTTAAAAGGCTCGGAGAAGGTGACGACCCCGCCGCCGGAGCCGCTCGAGGTGGAGGTGGCGATCGCGCTGGACACGGGGAACAAGCCGAGGCTTGGCGAGCGCAGCCTGCACGCGGCCAGCAAGGCGCAGGTATGGCTGAACATCGACCACCACGTTTCCAATCCTGGCTACGGCGATATAAACGTGATCGACGCGACGAGCCCGGCGACTGGGCAGATTCTTTATGAGCTGATCACGGCGCTGAATTTGCCGCTGCCGGAGGAGGCGCGGGACGCTGTTTACGTGGCGGTTTCGACCGATACGGGTTCGTTTCAATACGGATCGACGACGGCGAAGACTTACGAGATGGCGGCGGATCTGACGAGGCGGGGCCTGGAGGTGGGGCGGATCAATGCGGCGACGTATGACAATCATCCCTACCGCCGGCTGGAGCTGATGCGGGCGCTGCTCAACACCCTTGAAATTTCTCCGTGCGGCCAGCGTGCGCATTGGGAGCTGCGGGATGAGACGCGGGTGGAGCTGAACCTGCAGCCGGACGACAGCGAGGGCCTGATCGATTTGATCCGCGGGGTGAAAGGGGTGCTGGTGGCGGCGTTTTTCGAGGAGCTTAAGGATGGCAAGATCCGGATCTCGATGCGCTCGAAGGATAGGGGGGTGAATGTGTGTGAGGTGGCGGAGAAATTCGGCGGTGGTGGTCACGCGATGGCAGCGGGGATCCGTATGACGGGCCCGATCGAGGACGCGAGGGCCAAGGTGCTGGCCGCTCTCGATGAGGCGCTGGCGGGGAGAGAAAAAAAATGATTTTTACATAATTCGAAACATAGATGAGAAAAAAAGAGGAAGAATATACGGGACCGAGCGGTGTGTTGTTAGTGGATAAGGCTCCCGACATGACTTCGCATGATGTGGTGGCAATCGGCAGGCGGGCCTTGAACACGAAGAAGATCGGCCACTGCGGGACGCTCGATCCGATGGCGACCGGTCTGCTGATGCTGGTGGTGGGGCGGGCGACGAAGATCCAGGATCTGCTGATGAGCGAGGACAAGGTCTACGAAGGTACGCTGACACTTGGCGAGCGCACGAGCACGCAGGACAAGCAGGGCGAGGTGCTAGAGACGCGGGAGGTGGGCGATTACTCGGAGGCGGATATTAAGGCGGCTTTTGAAGAATTCACCGGCGAGTTCGAGCAGCTGCCTCCGATGGTTTCCGCGATCAAGATGGATGGAGTGCCTCTCTACAAGCTCGCACGCAAGGGCCAGGTGGTGGAGCGCAAGCTACGTCCGGTGCGGGTCACGAGCTACGAGGTGACGCGGGTGGCGCTGCCGGAGGTGGACTTCCGCGTGCATTGCTCAAAAGGGTTTTATGTCAGGACCTATGCGAACGATATCGGCGAGAAGCTGGGTTGCGGGGCGCACTTGAGCGCGCTGCGCCGGACGAATTCGGGTAAGTTCACGCTGGAGCGTTCGGTGACGATTGAGCAGCTCAAAGAGGGCGATCCGGAGGTGCTGATGAAATCGCTGATTTCCCTGGCTGAGATATCCCTGATGAGAGGAGCGTAGGAGAAACGGTGCCGATCAGGATCGACAAGCTGAATGAGTTGGCGGGCCAGGAGGGTCCGCTGCATCTGGCGATGGGCGTTTTCGACGGCGTGCATGTGGGTCACCAGGCAGTGATCGCGCGGGCTGTGGATGCGGCACGGCGGGATGGAGGGCGATCGTTTGTCGTTACCTTTTCCCCGCATCCGATCCGGGTGATCGCGCCGGGGAAGGCTCCTGGGGCTCTGCTGGCGACTCTCGATGAAAAGGCGGAGGTGGTCAAAGCGCTTGGGGTGGACGGGGTGCTGGTGATCCCCTTCGACGAGCAGTTTGCAAAGATGGAGGCGGAGGATTTCGTGAGGAATATCGCGGGGAGAAACGTGAAGACAATTGCGGTGGGGGAGGACTGGCGCTTCGGCAACAATCGGCTGGGCGATGTAGAGCTTCTTCGTCGGCGGGGAACTGAGCTGGGCTTTCGCCTGGAGGCTGTGGCGCCGGTCATGTGGGACGGAGAGCGGATCAGCAGCACGCGGATTCGGCAGGCGATCCGCGACGGCAACTTCGATGCGGTCGAGGAAATGCTGGGACGGCCGTATGAAGTGTGCGGGACGGTGATCGAAGGAAGGAGACTGGGCCGGCAGCTCGGCTTTCCGACAGCGAACCTTCGGCTGGGAGATCTCCAGGTGCCGAAGGACGGGGTGTGGCTGGTGACGGTGGATGAGAAGCTTCACGGCGTGGCCAATCTGGGGATGAGGCCGACGGTGGATGGAAAGGAGCGGTTGCTGGAGGTGCACCTGCTGGATTTTTCCGGAGATCTTTACGGCAGGAAGCTCCGGGTGCGCTTTGACCAGCTCCTCAGAGAGGAGAGAAAATTTGATTCGGTGGAGGAGCTGAAGCTACAGATTACGAGGGATGTGGGGCAGGGGCGGCGGCGGCTGAAGCGGAGCGGCACCGCAGAAGAGAAAAAATGACTTGATCTTAAGGTGGTCTTTCGAACAGTGTTCATCTGTGAGCCTTGTGCATGAATACCGATGGCGTTGGCGATTGATCTGGGCGGAGAAGCGCAGAGTGATCGAGAAGAAAATGAAGCGTTGGAGGAGGCTGCGCGGAAGATTGCGTGAGGAGCAGATGGAGTTTCCTTGGCAGCACCCGGAGGGTCCATGAGACGTGGAAACGTGAAATTTTGCGGATTTTACGCTTACTCTTTTGATCCTCGGTGTCTATAGCTCTTCAAAACCTCCACATGCCTATCTTTTCGCGCACTGAACTCTCGTATCTCTGCTTCATTCCCACGATCCCGGTGTTCTTGATGGGCGGAGCCTTGGCAGGTGAACCGGGCGCGGGATCCTCGATGGTTCAGAGAGAATTAGAGCGCAGGCAAACTGCTCTTTTGGAAGGGCAGATGCTGCTAGAGAAAGGTGACGAGGCCTACACGGCGGGCAAATACAATGAGGCGGTGGAGGCCTACGCAGGAGCCAGAGCGGCTTTCCCGGACGCGACGGCGACCGCCGCACTGAGGGCCGCCGCCACCCAACGGTATGTCCAAGCTTCGATCGAGCTGGGGAGGATGCTTTCCCGTAAAGGTGACGTTCCCGGCGCGAAGGTCGTATTGGACGCGGTCCTGGCAGAGGAGGTCGCTCCAGATGACATTCTCGCGAAGGCCTTTCGCGCGGAGCTGGATGACCCCATCAGAACAAATCCTGCGCTGACCAAGGAACATGCGGCAGATATCGATTCAGTGCGTCGCTTGCTTTACACGGCGCAGGGTGCCTTCGATCTTGGGAAATTTAACGAAGCAAAAACACATTACGAGGCGGCTCTCCGGCTCGATCCATACAACCAGGCCGCGCGCCGAGGTCTTGAGAGGACGGCCGCAGAGAAGACGGACTACTATGGTGCTGCTTACGACCAGGCGCGCGCAAGCACCCTTGCTGAGGTGGCGGGAGCGTGGGAGCTGCCGCTGGCTCCGGAACTGGTGGTCCCTGAATTACCGGGTGCGGATCAATTTGGCGGAGACAATACAGGATTTCTGCCAGTTTCAAATAAGTTGAGCAGGATCATGATTCCGGAGTTCCGATTGGAGCAGGTGACCCTGATGGAGGCGGTGGAACTGCTGAGAGTGCGCGCGGCGGAATTCGACACCCTAGTCCTTGATCCGGCACAAAAGGGGATTAACATTACAGTGAATCTAGGTAATCCTCAAAGCCCCGAAGCGAGAGAGATTCTGGAGAGGACTTTTGATCTCAATGTTAGTAATGTGCCGGTCGACCAGATTCTTCGCTACATTACTGACCTTACGGGAACGACCTACCGCCCTGATGACTTCGCAGTGACGATCACGCCTCAGGGGGGAGATTCCGGGACCGATTTGATCTCCAGAACCTACCGGGTGCCGCCTGATTTCATGAGCAATCTTGGGACAGGGGCGGCCGTTGAAGGAGAGGCTGAGGATATCTTCAACTCGGAAGCATCGGAAGGGGGGGTGCTGGCCCAACGGATGGGTGCGCAGGAGGCGCTTGCAGCACAGGGAGTGACTTTTCCCGAGGGTGCTTCGGCCACTTTTAACCCCTCTAGCAACACGCTTCGAGTGGTGAACACCGGGTCGAATCAGGACATCATCGAGCAGATCGTCGATTCGATTTCCCAAACCGAGCCGGTCTCAGTGGCGGTGCGGGTGACGATGATCCGGGTGCAGCAGAACCGCTTGGAGGAACTCGGTTTTGACTGGATGTTGAGCAACTTCGGTTTTGGGCCGGACAGCTGGATCCCGGGGGCAAGCCAGCTTAATCTCAGCGGTGGCACGGTCGGCAATGGAAGCCCAATTACCGATATTGATCCGATACCCGGAACTTTCTTCCCCGGTAATCCAATCACCTCAGGAAACAGAAGCGGTGACGGGGCGATTAACAACGACTCGATAGATTCTCTCATCAACGCGGGCAGCACGGGAGGACGCCAGATCAGCAACCGTGCGCCGGGCGTGTTCGGAGTTAACGGTGTCCTAGGAGGTGCGGGAGTGCAGACCTTGCTAAGGGGCCTGGATCAGAAAAAAGGAGTCGATCTGATGGCCCAGCCCTCCGTGACGACCCGCAGCGGTCAAGCGGCATCAATCAAGCTGGTCAACGAGTTCATCTATCCGACCGAATACGAGCCCCCTGAACTGCCGAACACCGTCGGAACCACAGCGACGAGCGGGGGGTCATTTCCCGTTACTCCCGCTACCCCCACTGCGTTCGAAACACGGGATGACGTCGGAGTGAAACTCGAGGTTCTGCCAGTGGCCGATGCCCAGCGTCAGTTTGTGGATATCACCTTAAATCCCTCAGTAGTAGATTTCGACGGTTTTCTAAACTATGGAAGCCCGATTACCTCGAGCACCAACGGTATCTTCGGCCCGGTGTCCCGAGTGATCACGGACAACGCCATCCTAATGCCAGTGTTTAGCATTCTACGGACGAACACCAATCTCATTGTCAGAGACGGCGCTACGATCGTAATCGGTGGTCTCCTCCGGGATGAAATTGAGGACGTGGAAGACAGAACCCCCGTCTTGGGCAGTCTTCCTATTGTGGGGAGGCTCTTTCAAACCGAGGCAAAAAGCCATACTTCCACAGCGATCGTCTTCCTGGTAAGCGTTGAGTTGTTGGATCCGACGGGCCGCCCCTATCGTGATCGGTAGGAAGACACTTTACAGATATATAATATGTTAGAGCCGAGCAGCAGCGAGCCGGAGAAATATTCCCTCGACGAGATGATGGACCGTTTGAAGAGCCGCGACTCATCAGACGGGAAAGAAGGTGAACTGGTGACCCGTTCTGACGGCAGCCAAGCGATAAAGGTCAAGAAGCGCAGGAGACGCTCGAACCAAGCGGTCGACAAAGAGACGAAGCGCAACCAGAAGGTTCAAATTCTCCAGATCGCGGGCTTTGTCGTTCTACTTGTGGTGATCGGTTTGGCGGCGGGAATCGGGGTTCTCTACGCCAACAGCACATTGTTCCGGGAAAGCCTGCTTTCCAAGCTGGAGACCAGCAGCGGGGCTAAGGTGGCGCTTAAGCAATTTCGCATGAATCCGGCCACTGCGAACGCGGCTGCTGTGAGCATGGAGTGGCCGATAGGCAACGCTCTCTCAAAGATGGAGCTCTCCGATGTGGTTGCCAAAGTTTCTCCGATAAGTTTTCTCGGGAAATCATTTTCAGGAGAGGAAATTGTGGCGAGCCGTGGACATCTGGTTGTGAAGGCTCCCACGGAAGATGGAGAAGAGCGCTACGTGGAGGCAGCTGCAAGCGCCCTTCCGGTTCGTTTTGGGCGTTATTCCGTCCCTATACTGGATGTTTATTTCAGCGGTGAACAAAATCCGGCCAATGTTTTGGAAAAGACGGAGGGTTCCCTTTATCCTAGCAATGTCTCCGGCCGGGGCGAGATCCGTCTGACGGGCGGATTGCTCAAGATGCAGGGGTGGCCGGTGATGGAGCTGGACCGTTCATACATTAATGTTCTGGGCTCTGAGATGCAGGTGCAGAGCATGCGCTTCCTAGCTCCTCAGCCGGCAAATAAGGGTGGACTTAACAAAGGCTATGTGGATTTCACCGGGACCCTTCAGCCTCTTCAGACAGGGACCGCACAGTCTCTGTCGGCCAAGATGGAAGCATTTCGTTTGTCGTACTTACTTGGTCGGGACCTGGGCACCTTTTTCCTTGGAAACATCGACACTGCGGATGTGCCGGATTCCAATTACCTGACGTTTACTCCGGGTACCGAAGCTCCGATGGCTCTCGAGGTCACGGTCAGTAATGCGTTGGACTCTCGGATCGATATGAGTGGCTTCAAGTTTCTCTCAATCCTGGCTCACACGCTGGAGCAGAGCTGGTATGAGCTTCCAAATTTTGAAGACGACGTGAACCTGGTGGTGCGGCGCGAGGGATCGAATGTTGAACTTAAGGACATCAATCTCGTGCAGCGGGGACGAATGGCAATCCGCGGCTCTCTCGCCAGTGGAGAAGGTGGGCAGATCAAGGGCTCGCTGCGGGTCGGTGTCCCCGAGACGATGATCGGAGCCGCTCCTAACAAGCGGCTCAATGCCATGTTCAGCCCGGTGCGGGAAGGCTACAGGTGGTTGGACATTGAAATTAGTGGCACCAGCGCGGAGCCATTGGATAATTTTACAGCTCTTTTTGATGCCGCTGCCTCTGCAATCGGCCCGCGTGTGGGAAATGGCGAAGAGCTCAAGATTCCGCAGGACTCGTTCGAGGATTTAATAGAATCCCGCTGAACCATCTTGGGGCAGGTCATGCCTCCGGCTCTTGGATCTCGACGGCGAGGAGGCAGACGTCGTCGTCGAAGTGGTGCCCGTCGGAAAAGTTGAGTACGGTCTCAATGATATGGTCGAGCCAGTTCTCGAGTGAAACATCGGCATCGCGACTGGCGATCTGGAGCAGGCGGTTGTTCAGAAATTGCTCGCCGTCCTTGTTCTCGGCTTCCAGCACGCCGTCAGTGAAAAGCAGAAGCCTGCGAAGGCCGGTCAGGTCCAGCCGGGAAGTCGTGTAGGCAGCGCTGGGGATAAGGCCAAGTGCGGGGCCTTTTTCCGTCCGATTCACACACAGTTGGAAACTTTTCCCCGAATCAGTGACGACCGGTCCGGGATGTCCCGCGCAGGAGTAGTCCAAAGTCAGTGCCTGCAGGTCGATGATGCCGTAAAACGCGGTGGCAAACATGGTCACGTTCGCGCGCTGAAGAATTGAAGAGAGACCGCGGTTCAGCCGGTCGAGGAACTCGGCGGGATCAGGGGTCTTCGCGCTTTGGGTGGCGATTAGACCGCGCAACATGGAAACGACCAGCGCGGCACGGACCCCATGGCCCATTACATCGCAGATGAAGATTCCGTATTTTTGATCCTCCAACGGAATCACCTCAAAGAAGTCGCCGGCGAGGCCTGAAATGGGAAGGTATCGAGAGCCGAAGGCCAGGCTGTTGCCGTTGTCAGAAATCGCGGTGGGGAAACCGGAGGTCGAAAGGGCCTGCTGGATTTCCCGGGCCAGCTTCAGCTCCTCCTCGTAGGAAGCGTTTTTCTGCTGCAGCTCGGTGGCCAGTTCGGTCGCTTGGCGCTGGGCTAGAACCAGGGATGTGACGTCGCTGGAGACGCCGAAGGTGCCTTTGATCTTCCCTTGCTTGTCCCGCCATGGGAATTTGGAGGTGACCACGAAGGTTTCATCGCCTTGGCGCCAGGTTTCCCGCTCCAGTTGGCCAGTCATCGGAATGCCGGTAGTGGTGATCCGCTTCTCGTCGGCAGCGGCTTTTTTCCAGTGGGTGTTTGAAAAAAGGTCTTTGTCGTGTCTGCCGATCAGCTCGATGCTTGAGGTGAGTCCGTGCCACTCCGCCATCCCGCGGTTGGCCACGACGATCCGAGATTCGAGATCTTTGAAATAGATCTGCAGCGGCACATGATCGATCAGACTGCGAAGCAGATGGCGCTCCTCGTCGATCTGGGCCTCGGCGGATTTCCTGCGGCTGATATCGATCATGGAGCCAGCGATGCGGGTGGCATTGCCTCGCGAGTCGCGGACGACTGTGCCGCGGATCCTGAGCCAGCGCCAGTCGTTGCCGCCGGTCTGGACCCTCGCATCCACCGCCAGCATTTCCGGACCGCTTTGCTCAAGCGCCCGGCCTACGGCTCCGGTGAAGGAGGTGCGCTCTTGTTGATGGACGAGAAGGTGGGGCGGCAGAAACAGATTGGGAGCGGCCGACTCGGAGCATTCCAGAAACTCCAGGATGCGGCGGGAGTAGTAGATGTTTTTTTCACCAATCTGCCAGTCCCAGATACCTTCGTTGGAAGCGCGTAGAGCGAGCTCGAGACGATCGGCGACGGTGGGCGTTATGGGTGATGATTCGGCCATTGGGTGTGAGGCTTACGGGATAACCAGCACCACCAAGGAAGACGGATTCGCAGGGGTGGGGCAAGAAAGAACGGCGGGAGAAAGCGACATCTGAAGCTGATCAGGAGTTGCCTTTCCGTGATGAATCGCTAAGAGGACGGCGATGAAACGCTTTGCCCTTCTTTTCGCCTTGGTCGCCTTCGGTCTTGGAGCTTGTGAAAGACATGATTTCGAAGGTCCAACCGGCACCCGCAAGCTGCACGAGCACAACGCCCATGACTCGCACATGGGCGATGCGGCGGGCTCGCCAGAAGGTGGGGCGGCAGAACACGGTGAAAGTCCGCACTAATTTTTTCTACTCGAGATTCTTTTCTAACAGGTTCGCAGGCCGTGCTTGCCAATCGCACTAAAAGGATGCAAGGCCGTCGCCGCGCAGCGCCGCCCGCACAATGAACCTGGAGATTGCATTAACGTTGCTGGTGATTTGCTTCACCCTGGTGGCATTCATCAGGGAGTGGGCCTCCGCAGACGTGCTTGCGCTCACCATCCTCTGCCTCCTCGTCGCCCTCGGCTTGATCGAGATGGGAGAGATGGCGGCGGTGTTCCGAAACGAGGCCCCGTTGACAATTGCCGCATTGTTCGTGATGGGCGGGGCGCTTGAGCGTTCCGGAGCCGTCGATCAAATCGGGCGTCTGCTAGTGCGGCGGGTGAAAGGCGGACTGCGTTCGTCGATCCTCGCGTTCACCCTCGTCGCCGCTTTTTTCAGCGCCTGGATGAACAACACCGCGATCGTTGCGATCCTGCTGCCGGTGGCCCTCGGCTTCGGTCGTTCCAAAGACA
Organism: Akkermansiaceae bacterium; assembly: GCA_041748235.1. Taxonomy (GTDB): domain Bacteria; phylum Verrucomicrobiota; class Verrucomicrobiia; order Verrucomicrobiales; family Akkermansiaceae; genus Luteolibacter. Next base: position 19,279 of record JBGTDO010000095.1, read on the forward strand.
TCCCGGCATCAAAGCTTTTGATTCCGCTTTCCTACTCCTCCATTCTGGGCGGCTGCTGCACCTTGATCGGCACGTCGACCAATCTTCTGGTGAATGGGACACTCAGGGACATGGAGCTGGAAACGATGACGATGTTCGAACTCGCTCCGGTAGGCATCCCGCTTGCGATCGCGGGGATTGCTTACATGGTTGTTTTCGGTCCGAAGATTCTGCCTTCCAGATCCTCGATTACAGGGAGTCTTGAAATCGATCACCGTACCACACCGCTGCACCACCTGTTGATCGGCGAGAGCTCCGAGTTGATCGGGAAGAATCTTTTTGAAACTCCGCTTGGGAGCAGGGAGGCAGGAATTCACGTGCTGGAGATCCGGCGGCGCGGCACCCGGCTAATGGTGCCTCTGAGCGAGGTTCGAGTGGAAAGAAACGACCGTTTTCTCGTCGCGCTGCACCGCCGCAAGGGAGGGGCGGCGAAGGCCGACGAGCTGGTCAGGGAGATTGGCGCGCAGGAGCTCTCCACGGTGGACGGCATTGTCTCGGAACTTGTGATTCCAGACAAATCGTCCCTTGTCGGCAGAACCCTAGCCGCTTCGGATTTCCGTCAACGTTACAACTGCGTGGTGCTAGCGGTGCATCGCAACGGAATCAACATCACCAGCCGGATGGCCGAGCTTTCCTTGGACCGGGGCGACACACTGCTGGTGATCACCGCTGTCAATAACTTGGCCGCGCTCAAATCGACCCGTGATTTCCTGCTAACTGACGCTCCGGAGGCCAGGCGAGCCGATGACACCCCGGTCGTCGTGCCCAAGTGGCCGATCATCATTTCATGGGCCGTGCTTGCCAGCGTTGTGGTGACGGTGACGCTGACGGACATTCTCCACCGGGTGAATCCGGCGGTGCCGATCATACCCATTCATTACGCGGCGCTAGTAGGCGCTTTGGTTCTGCTGTGGATCGGCATACTGAGCCCGCGGGAGGCCTATGCCAGCGTGGATTGGCAGGTGCTGCTGATGCTCTATGGTTTGCTAGGGCTGGGGATGGCAATGCAAACTTCGGGGACTGCAGAATGGCTGGCCAAGAGTATTACGGAGATTGCGGAAGTATTTGTCTCGACCGAGATGATGCCGATTGTGCTGCTGTGGCTGGTTTTCCTGCTGACTCTGGTCCTAACCGAGATCCTCTCGAACAACGCCACGGCAGTGATGATGATTCCGATCGTGGTAAGACTCGCGGAGGAGATGGATGTTAGCTCGCGGCCCTTCATCATAGGCATCACCGTCGCCGCCTCCTGTGCCTTTGCGCTGCCGATGGGATACCAAACGCACATGATGGTCTATGGTCCGGGCGGATATCGTTTCTCCGATTATCTGCGCATCGGGATCCCGCTGAATTTCATCTGCTGGTTGATTGCGTGCTCTATCATTCCGCTGATCTGGCCTTTTTGATTTTTTGCTGGCCGAGGAAGGCACCGTTGAGGGGACACGCGGACAGAACCGCAGCACCACCGCGCTTGCTGCGGCTGATACAGGTTGCACCGGTGGATGTCGCCCCCCCTGGGATGTCGACTCGATCCCTGTTACCTCATAAAATAGACCACCCTCCACTGGGACGCCCTCAGAGGAGAGGTCAAAAGCGACCCCCGGCTGCCAACGAGAAGGTCGGTCGTTATATTGCCAGGCGTGGGTCGATCCGCCCCGGAGATGTTCGAGATTTAACCGAAGGATCAATCCTTCCGTTTGAGCAGAGGGAAAAGCACCACGTCGCGGATCGTCGGCGCGCCGGTCAGCATCATCACCAGCCTGTCTATGCCAATGCCGATGCCGCCTGCGGGTGGCATCCCGTGCTCCAGCGTTTCGATGAAATCGTAATCCACCTTCTGCTCCTCTTCTCCACCCGCCTGGTGCTCGAGGCGTTGGCGCTGAACGTCGGGATCGTTGAGTTCCGAGTAGCCAGGGGAGATTTCTTGGCCGTTGATGATGAGTTCATAAACCTCAACGGTGCGGCCGTCGGGTGTGACCTTCGCAAGCGGGATCAACTCGCTGGCGACACGAGTGACAAAGCAGGGATCGAAGGTATGCTCTTCGACCTTTTTCTCAAACACCTGCTGGACCACTTCGTAGTCCTCCATGGCGTCAGAGAGCTGCACGCCGAGCTCTTCGCACTTTGCGCGACGGGCTTCAGGAGTGATGTCGAAGAAATCATCGCCTGCGACGCCTTTGATGAGATCGTGATAGCTGGCGCGTCTCCAAGGGCGGCTGAGATCGATGGTGCGGGTGACGTTGCCGTCCTCGTCCTTGTGCTCGATCTTAAGCGTACCACAGAATTTGTCGGCAAGATGGCAGGTCATTTCCTCGACCAGCTCCGCCATCTGCTCGAAATCGGAGAACGCCCAATAGGCCTCGAGCATGGTGAATTCTGGATTGTGGCGGCGGGAGATGCCCTCGTTGCGGAAGTTCCGGTTGAGTTCGAAGACCTTGGTGAAGCCGCCGACAAGGAGGCGCTTGAGAAATAGCTCCGGCGCGATGCGCAGGGTCAGAGGCATGCCCAGCGCGTTGTGGTGCGTCTCGAAAGGGCGGGCGGCCGCTCCTCCCGCGACATCCTGCAGCATCGGCGTCTCGACCTCAAGAAAGCCGCGTTCATGGAGGAAGCTGCGGATCTCGGCTAGCATCCTTGAGCGGGTGATAAAGAGGGCCGCGCTCTCAGGATTTCCCATCAGATCGAGGTGGCGCTTGCGGTATTTTGTCTCGCGATCGGAGAGGCCGTGGAACTTGTCGGGCATCGGGCGCAGGGACTTGGAGAGAACGGTAAACAATTCGACTTTGATGGTCGGCTCGCCGGTGCGGGTGAGGAAAGTTTCGCCGCTGACCCCGATCCAATCGCCGCGGTCGAGGCATTTCCAGATGGCGGCCTGGGTCTCATCGAGACCCTTGATGCCGAGGTAGCCTTGAATCGAGCCGTGAGCGTCGCCGATCTGGAAGAAAACGGATTTTCCCATGTCACGCAGGGCAATGATGCGGCCGGCGACGGTGACCTTGCTGCCTTCGGTAAAATTGTCGCGAAGGGCGGCTGGAGTCGTCGTAGTTTCGAAGCGTGCGCCAAAGGGATCGACCCCTAGCTCACGGAGTCTCGCCATTTTTTCGCGGCGCACCGCGATCAGTTCGGCTTCGGTCGATTGAGGTTGAATGGTGGCGTCGCTCATGTGGGCGCTTGCAGTAAATGACGGGAGGGCGGGGGGCAAGCACATCGTGCGGGGAAGGGGGGGTGCTGAAATTCTAGCGGAACTGAATTATCAAGCTGACCGCGCATATCAGATATAGTGTTATGTAATGAATGATGCATAGTTCACTAATTTGTTATATATATTTCTTGATCAGCGGATTGCAGGGTGGATCATACCTGCTAGTTATGGCTTTCGCACTTTTACTTCCCTTGGCTTCCATTGATGCGGTTCGCCCTGTTTTCATGATCGTGATGGGTGTCTTTCTGATGATTGTAACTTGGCGCCTCGCCAAGGACGCCGAGGGTTGGGCCCCGCGCCTGATGGTTGCCGGAGCCTTGATGCTGGGCCTCGGTTATTCACTGCTGATGCCCTTGTATGAGGCGGGGAAGATCGAGCGCTATCATCCCGCCGCTGCTCTGCAGGATCCTGCCATCGCTCTCGCATGCCACGCTGTTAAACTGGTAGTGATGAACACCGGCTGGCTAGTCTTCGGCCTTGGTCTCTCCATGCATGTTGGCATGTTCCGCCTGCCAGCCGCAAAGAAGGCTGCGAAACCCCAAACTATTTCTGGACATGAATCTGTTGCTTGAGGCAGTCGTCGCCAATGGCTGTTTGCTCAATGCTTGTGGCGTCGTCGGCCTAGGGCTGCTTGTGCTCGCGGCCCTTCGGCTGGTGCGGAAAAGCAGGTCCTGGGGCGGAACCATGATGGCCTACGGTGCCATCGCGCTGCTTGTCGCACGTCTCTACCTCCTCCTCGTTCCGCATTTCGTCAACCAGGATCTCCTCGGCTCGATCGGAGCCGTTGGTATCGCCCTAACCATCGCTCTACCCCCCTTGTTCTTAACCTTCGGGCTGGCTGGCGTGGTCTGGGGTTTGTGGGGTCATGAGAAATGGCTCAAAGAAGGCTGAACAGCCACTGAACTGCGTTTTGATCATCGGGGTTTCGTGAAAGCGGCGCAGCTTCACCAGTTTGCAATATCTTGGATCTGCTTGCAGCCGCGCAGAAACCGGAATGCTGCCAATACTACCGAAGGTTCACTTCTGGTTGCTCGGCGTCAGGCTTTCAGCGATTGCGACACCTGTCTCTTCCGACATTTTCTCCATGGCTAGCCGCAGCTCCGAAAGCTTCTCCGGCATGTCTTCCGCCCGGTTGATTTGCTCGGAGATGTCGCTGCTGAGGTCAAAAAGCTCTGGGGTGCCGGATGCTGTCCTCAGCTTCCAATTCCCGACCCGGACCGCCTCCAGTTTGGGGCAAAAATAGTAATACGCCTCGCGGGGAGATTCCTTCGTAGCGCCGGTCAGGAAGTCCGTTAGATCATATCCATCAAGCTTGATGTCAGGGATTTCTGCGCCACCGACGGAGAGTGCTGTCCGGAAGACGTCGGGCATCCCGACCAGCTCGGAATCCACTCTGCCAGCCTGCACCTTCGCAGGCCAGCGGATGATCGCCGGGACTCGTGGCCCTCCTTCGTAGGTGAAGCGCTTTGAACCCCGTAGCGGCCCACTTGAGCCAGCATGCCATTTCTCAATCCCGGCCTGAAGCATTCTCGGAGGCATGTCCGACCACGGCCCGTTGTCGGAAAGAAAGACGACCAGCGTGTTCTCCGCGATGCCCTTTTTCTTCAGCGCATCCATCACCTCTCCAACGCTCCAGTCGAGTTCCTCGATTACATCACCGTATAGTCCGGCGGCAGATTTACCTACCCGTTCTTTTGACACGGCCAAAGGAAGATGAGGCATCGCATAGGCGAGATAGAGGAAAAACGGCTTTGTCGAATCGCTGTTTTCGATAAGGCCGACAGCCTCCTCGGTGTATCGCGTGGTCAATGGAGCCTGGTCAAAAGGATGCTCGACCATTTCCTCGCCTCGATAGAGGCCGAGGGGTTCGCTGGTCTGCACCCAAGGTTTCATGAAATCGTTTGAATAGGGGAGGCCGAACCAGGAATCGAAGCCTTGGTTGACAGGGAGAAAACGCTTCTCCTTGTAGCCGAGATGCCATTTCCCCACCATATGCGTCCCATAGCCCGCCTGCTTAAGTCCTTCCGCCAGAGTCAGCTCGGAATCCGGAAGCCCCCCGGAATCGCCCGCTCCCGTTCCACCGCCGAAATCGACACGCGCCATGTAGCGGCCGGTCATGAGCTGGGTCCGGGATGGAACGCACCATGCGGCGGTCACAAAGGAGGTGAGCCTCAGTCCCTCGCTCGCCAGCCGATCGATGTTGGGAGTCTTGATGAGCGGATTTCCGTAGCAACCGGCATCGCCGTAGCCCATGTCGTCCGCCAAAAGGATAACAATGTTTGGCTTCTCGGCGCTGCCTGGCTTCTCGGCGGCCGATACGGATGGGAACAGAAATGGGACAAGGGCGATGAATTGGAAGAGTCTCATTGAGAGTTTTGTTGAAATCGTGTTTTTGGAAGATGTTTTTCCGATCAGGTGGCGGCTGAAGTCTGGTCCGGACGAGCGGTGGCGTATTTTGCCACTGCATGTGCCAGCTCAGATCAGGAAAACTGAATACTCAATTCGCCTCGTCCGCAAGAGGATGGAGCACCCATTCGCGATATTCGATCTCTGCACCCTCGCTCTGGATGCCGAGATAGCCGAGTGTCGGGCTGACATTCCGGCCATGATTCACCAGCTTGTCGTTCACCCGGACGATGATCTCATCGCCTTTGCAGGTGACATCTAGCATGTTCCATTTCTCCCCGGTAGGGTAGTCCGCGTCAGTCGGAAAATGAATGCCCTTCACTGATTTCCAGTCCACACTGCGGGCGGACGAGGAGACGGCATTGCCCAGCGGAATGCCGGTCGGTATTCCAATTTTTTCTCCATCCGGATCGAACCACGGCACGGCCACATTTCCTTTCCGCACGACGGTCGTTTCCAGCCAGACGGGGACTAGGTTGTCTACCTCATCGTAGGGTCCGAGGGCGATAAAGTCACCTGTGGCACCCTCCATGATCTGCGCCTCAAGACATGGCATCCACTGCTTCTTGTAACTGCCATCCGTGCCAAAGCAGTGGAGCAACAGGCCGGAATCTCGAGCTTTCTCGGCACGTGTTCCGGATGTCGGACCGGTGAAACGATATTCGAGCGTCACCCGGTAGTCGCGATACCGCTTCGCCGTGCGGATGTATCCCCAAGTTCTCCCCGAGACGGTAAGATGACCGTTCTCCAGCTTGAAAACATCTTCTGCTGTCTCTTCCGGGACTTCGGCGGTGGCTGGGTCCAAGTGGAAACGAAACTCCTCCCGCGGCATTTCGAGCAAGCGGATCGGCTCCACGGGAGTGATCATCTGAGGATCTTCCTTGGCGTGAAGGAAAGGGGTGGCAACGCACAGGACGGAGGCGAATTTTAAAAGCGGGTTTGCATTCATTGATAATCTCTTGACCCCTTGAGTGGCTCCGGGTCAATCGGGAAATCTTCAATCGGGAAATTAGAAGGGCACCACCGGACCCGGCGTGTATCCGCCGGTAACCCGCACGGAGTTCCTGCCATTGGTAACAGGCCAACGTAAGTTCTCGGGCCATCACCGCAATGACTGATTCGCAATTAAACCGCCTCATCGACCGTACCCGCCGCGGCGACACGGACGCGTTTGGTGCGATCATCCGTAATTTCGAGAAACCGGTGCGTTCGTGGGTAGCCGCCCATGCCCCTCCTGGAGTCGATGCGGATGAGATCGCGCAGGAGGCTTTTATCGCTGCCTATCAACGGCTTGATGAGTTCGAAGGCGGAGCCTTCCATTCGTGGCTTTTCACCATTGCCCGCTACAAGCTGATGACGGAGGCCACACGTCGCCGCCGGGTTGCCGATTATCACAGCCGTTTCACTCCCGAATTGATTGATCGCGAGCTTGAGCGCCGTGCGGAATCACTTCCGCCCGAGGAGTTGACCAAGCGCCTGGAGGCCCTCCGCACCTGCCTTGCGGATCTCGGCGAGAGGGGTCGCGAACTTCTCCGCTGGCGCTATGACGAAGGGATTCCGTTGGCTGAGATGGCCAACCGCACCGGGCGCTCAGTAGGAGCTCTCAAGAAAAACCTTTTTACCCTACGCCAGCAGCTTCTCGCATGTATGGAGCAGAAAACCCGCGTGGAAGGAGGTTCTGTATGAACATGTGGTTTGACACGCTTTGGACCGCTTGGCTGGAAGGGGAGTTCCGGGAAGCCGATCACACGGAACTCGATGCGGCGTTGGCGAAGGATCCGGCACTAACGGCGCTTGCGGTGGACCGCTATCAGCAGCACCGACTGCTCGGCCGGATCCATCAAGAAAGCGATGGCGACTCCGAGGGCTTTGTGGCAGCGACACTTCGGGAGCTTCCGGTCGGGGGGCGCAGCTTTGCCGAGTCGACCATCGCTCGGCTGCCCGGCCACCGCTCGCGCATTTCGCCACTGTGGATCGTTCCCGCCTTGGCTGCGGCTGCCGCCGTCATGCTGTTTGTGGGGCTCCGCGGAGCCGATCCAGTGTCGTCCGAAGCGGTCGCCCGGCTGATCCTCGCCGAGGATTGCGAATGGCAGCCGGAGTCCTTGGATCTGGTCGAAGGCCAGAACCTTCGTCCGGGCCCGATAGGTCTGAAGCGGGGGAGCGCCGTCCTGCGCTTCGCCGGAGGTGCCGAGCTGGTGCTCAGTGGCAATAGCCGGATCGAACTTCTTTCCGGAAACCACGGCAGGCTGGAGTTTGGTCAGGCAGTGATCCGCGCGGAGGACGGTGCCGATGGCTTTACCCTCGATACTCCAGCGAGTTCATTTGTCGATCTTGGGACTGAGTTCGCAGTGAAGGTGGAACCGTCCGGCGTGACCCGGATGCAAGTTCACGAAGGAGAGGTTGAGTCGAACTCCGGCGTTATCAAAGCCGGGCGAGCTCTGCGCTACGAGAGCTCGCAAAAAGTCGCAGTTGAAACCGATCTTGAACCCGTGCTTCCCCGTTTCGCGGAAATGGTCCGCGGCGCGAACCCCCGCAGCCGTCCCGACCTGATGCAGGTTTACGAGGGATTCCACCTGGACGAAGGAGCTTATTTGCCTGAAAAAATGGATGGAGGAAAAGGCTGGGCAGGCCCGTGGCGGCTGCGCGGCCCGGGCGAACAGAGTCATCACGGGCAACCTGAGGCCGACTCGAAAGTGTGTATCGTCCACGGCAGGATGAATGGCACATGGCCAGTGAAAGGCGGTCGCCTTGGAGCGCTCTCGCTAGGCCCAGGATACCACAAACGCGTCCGTGAGCTGGCGGAGCCAATCCGTTTCAACGAAGACGGCATCACCTTCTTCAGCTTTATGGTAGATGAACTGCGCGGAGCGGCAGGTCCGGCTGATTTCCGCATCGAATTGAAGTCTTCAAACAGGGACAGCCGTGGCACCGCCAGCTTCGGATGGGCCGAGAGCCGGAAGCCTCAGGTCCGGACTGGTGGCGGTTCGTTCTCGCGGGCCACGCGGCCTCTTCAAGACGGTGCAGTTCTTTGCGTCGGTAAGATCGTTCGTGCCAAGAGCGCACCCGACCGCATTTACTTCCGCTGCTACGACCGATCCGAGAACTTTCATCTCATGGAGCCTGCCGACTGGGATATAGATGGTCACTCCGCAGATCTCCACGGCGTCCATGACCTACTGGTTGTCGAGACCTCAGGCGAGCGGACTATTTTTCTCGACGAGCTGCGCATCGGTCCGACCTGGCGCTCTGTCACCCCGATCAATTCTGAAAAACTATGACCCGCATCCCGCACAAATTTTGGATTATCTCCTTTGCATCTCTCGCTTCGTTCGTCCACGCAGACGAGTTCGAGGCGAAGATCAAACCGTTGATTGGAAAGTACTGCATCAAGTGCCACGGCGGAGACGACGTCAAGGCAGGTATCGATTTTAATGATCACAAACTCTACAACGATGTTCTGCGTGACCGCAAAATGTGGACGGATGTCCTCGATGCGCTGGAGTTTGAGGACATGCCACCCGAGGACCATGATGTGCATCCAAGCGAAGCCGAGCGCGAACTCCTGGTGGAGTGGCTTGGAAAAAACGTGGTCAACGCAGATTGGAAAGCGCTCGCAGATCCCGGCCGAGTCAGCATGGCACGTCTGACAAAGCTGGAATACAGCAACGCCCTTCGGGATATTTTCGGTATGGATTTGCAGGCCGGAATCTATCTTGGTCGCGATCCCGAAGGCTCAACCGGGTTTACCAATGACCGCGGAAACCTCGCATTCCCGCTGTTCGCCTTGCAGGAATACCTTCGTGAGGCTGAGCGTGCCACTGACGCGGTGCTCAGCTATGCACAGCAGCCATGGAGCCAGACCTTTGATATGACTGAAGAGTGGAAACGCTCCAGTGATCGCTCCGTACGTCTGGCTTCTGATAAAGACAGCGTCGCCCTCGATAATAACAAAAAGCCTTTTCACTTCAGTGCGACCCTGCCGCATGACGGTCTCTACGAAGTCGTCATCTCCGCGCAAGTCCATGGGGGCGAGCCAATCGCCGGCCTGCAGTTGCTGGTCGACGGTCGGCCGATCGATACTTTTCTCGTCGAAGGCCGGGATCGGGCGGAATACCGCGTGGTCGTCAATACCGCTGGCGGGTTCAATTCCATCACACTCGCTGCGCAGCCGGAGTTCGCACCACTGATCCAGCCGAAGCTGGAACCAGCCGGCGTTCCGGCGGAACTGGAGAAGAAGGCAGTCACCGGCCCTCCACCGCACTTTACAATGCCGAAAACGCACCGTGACAAGCCTGACGCCGAACGGCTTGAGAAACAGCTTAACCGAGCGCTCGCCCGTTACCACCAAGAAGCTCAACTCACGACATATCTTCTTGAGCACGAACTCGCCGATTACGACGACAACTCGTACAACAAATTCAGCGCTCACTCCGGCAACTATGACCACATCGCCAAGCGGGTCGCTTTTTTTCTTGGTCTGACAAATGACCAACTCCGTTATCTTCTCCGCGACGAACTCGGTTTTGACCTCGATAAGATCATCGACCTTGGTCAGGAGTATCGCGAGAAATACGAAAAACGGCACCCGGAGCGGCGCATCCTGCGCTCTGGCGAGATCCGTGTCGACAAAGTTACGATTGCAAACCTGCCACAAACCCCAGGAAAGGAAACCGCCGCGTGGATTCTCGCCGCATCCCCGAACGTAACGGGAGTCCGGGAAGTTCTAGGAAAGCTCGCAGGAAGCGCGTGGCGCCGTCCGGCAGACAAGGCCTCACTCGAGCCTCTCCTGAGAATCTATGGTGATACCGCAAAGACAACGAATTCCCACCTAGAGGGCTTGCGGGACGCTATTGTCGGTCTGCTGGTCTCGCCCCGTTTCCTGCTCAACTTCTCCTCGGCCCCCGATGGCAGCGTTGCCGAGCTCGATGACGCCGACTTCGCAGCCCGCCTGACGTTTTTCCTCTGGATGTCTATTCCAGATCAAACCGTGAGCACGCTTGCGGGACAAGGACTGCTTCGCGATCCGGAAAACGCTGCAAAGGTCATCGAACACATGGTGAACGATCCGAGATTCGAGGATTTCTGCGACACATTCACCGAACAGTGGCTGAATCTTTCAGTGATCGAAGGTCCGTCCGAACCTGTGATCGCGGCTATGCGAAAGGAACCGGCACTATTGCTCCGGCAGGTGATCCGTGAGAACCGCAGCATCCTTGAACTCATCGATTCCAAGGAAACCTGGGTCAACTCCGCCTTGGCTGATCACTACGGTCTGCCTCCTGTCCAGGGCAGCGACATGCGCCCTGTGCCTTTGCCTAACAGAACCCGCGGTGGCCTGCCCACTATGGGTGCCGTCCTCACGGCCACTTCTCCCGCCGAACGTACAAGCCCAGTTGCACGAGGCGCATGGATTGTCGAGACCCTGCTTGGCGAGGAGCTGCCGCCACCGCCGCCCGCCGTTCCCGAACTCAAGACCGACTCCAAAAAGCTTACCGTCCGTGAGGAACTTGAGCTTCACAGATCCTCGAAAGCCTGTTCCGGCTGCCATGCCAAGATCGATCCCTACGGATTTGTGCTAGAGAACTACGACCGAGACGGCACCTGGCGTGACACCGAAAACGGCAACCCAGTCGATTCCAGCGCGACAATTGAAGACGGTACCAAGCTTGCTGGAATCGTCGAATTCAAAACTTATCTTCAAGACGAACGGGCTGGGGACTTTGCCCGAAACCTGATTGAGCGCCTGCTGGAGTTTGCGCTCGGTCGTGAGGTCGAGTATCATGACGAAGCATTGATCGGCGAGATCGCGGAAAAACTGAAAGCCGATGGATATCGGTCCCGTACGTTGCTAACCTCAATCATAAACAGCCAGGCCTTCCGCCAGCAGAACAACACAAACATTACCGAAAATCCATGAACGCTCAATTGTACAACCGCCGGTTTTTTCTTCGGACAGCCACCGCTTCGTTGGTGCTCCCAACTCTGGAATCAATCCGCGCTGCCATACCCAATGCTGCGGCCGGTCCGCCGACCCGCTTCGCCGCCCTCTACTTCCCCAACGGGGTCTACCCGACGTTTTGGCAGCCGGAGAAGGAAGGCGAGGCAGGTGGATTCACCGGAGCGCTCGAGCCTTTGGCTGGCTTCCGCAAGCACGCCGTCACTTTCAGTAACATCAACCACCCCTTTGGTGGCCACCTCGGTCAGACCTGCGCCTTCCTCACCGGCCGCGATCTGCGGATGAATGAAAAGGGCGTGCTTGAAGCCGGAACTTCGCTCGACCAAATGATCGCCCGCCACATCGGCCGGGACACTTATCTATCGTCCCTTCAACTCGGTATGGAACCGCCGAGCCAAGGTGCCTTCGGCAACCGCCCGCGGAGCTTTGGTAACTCGATTTCATGGAGTTCGCCGACTAGCAAGATCGAGCCTACGATCAGTCCCCAGCTTGCATTCGACCAAGTATTTTATGGACAGACTCCTGAGGGGAGAAAGCGCGCGGAACGTCAGAAACGCCTCATTGACGCAGTCTGGGAGGATGCCAAGACACTTAAATCGAAAGTGAGCCTCCATGACTCCCGGAAACTTGAACAATACTACGACAGCATCCGTGACCTGGAGGCGAAACTTGAGCGGACGATCGACCCGGTCGAGCGGTCTTGGAACCCCGGAACCTCACCCGAGCGAATCCGCCCGTCGGTGCCCGGCATTCCCGAGCGCCATGATGAGCACATGCGGATGCTGATGGATATTCTGGTGCTGGCTTTTCAGACTGACAGCACCCGAGTTGCCACCTTCGTGCTCGGCCATGAGATCAGCCGGATCGTCTTCTCCTTTGCGGACTCCAAAATCAAGGCCGACCACCACAACCTCTCGCACCACGCCAACTCGCCGGAGAAGATCGAACAATACAACCTCGTGAGCCACTGGTTTGGCGCGCAGACGGCCTACCTTTTGGGCAGGATGCGAGACATTCCCGAGGGCAATGGCACGCTGCTCGACCACAGCATTGTTCTCTACGGCTCGGGGATGAAAGACGGCAACGTCCACGATCCCGTTAACATCCCAGTGGTGTTGTTCGGAGGTGGTGGAGGCAAGCTCCGCACCGGTCGTCACCTCGCCTGCCCGGACGGCACCCTCCTTGGAAATCTCCACCAGACTCTGATGGGCACCTTTGGCATCAAGGGCGACTTTTACGCCGATCCGCTTAAGCCCATCGATGGCCTGCTGGTTTGAGGTCGCGCTCTAGAACGTCTTAAATCTCATCCTGCCCATCCCTTATTGATTATGCTGTTAGATATTATCAAATCCACCCTCTCTTTTGTGCTTGTGCTTGGTTCTGCATCCGCGAAACCAAACGTGATCGTCATCATCGCTGACGACCTCGGCTACGGGGATCTCTCTTGCTATGGAGCGACTTCCTTGGAAACTCCCAATATCGATCGTCTCGCCAAAGACGGCCTGCGCTTCACATCTGGTTACTGCTCGGCATCAACTTGCACGCCTTCCCGGTATTCTCTCCTCACTGGCGTTTACGCGTTCAGGCAGAAGGGGACCGGTATCGCGCCGCCGAACGGTCCTCTCACCATAGATCCAGCCATGACGACGCTGCCCGATCTGATGAAATCTGCAGGCTACACGACTGCGGCCGTCGGCAAATGGCACCTCGGGTTGGGGGAGAAAGGAGAAGGGCCGGATTGGAATGGTGAGATCAAACCTGGACCGTTGGAGCTTGGCTTTGACACCTGCTTTCTTCTTCCCACCACCAATGATCGCGTCCCACAGGTCTATTTGGAAGATCACCGCGTGCCCAATCTTGATCCCGCCGATCCTCTCTGGGTTGGCAACGAAAAGCCGACGCCGGACCATCCCACCGGCATGACCGAGCGCAGCTCACTGAAAATGGATTGGTCCAGCGGCCACAATGGCACAGTTCACAATGGTATCAGCCGAATCGGGTTCTACACCGGGGGGGTGAAAGCGCGCTTCCGCGACGAAGACCTGGCGGACATGTGGGTTAAGAAAGCCAATGAATTCATCGAGAAGAACAAGGAGGCACCCTTTTTCCTCTATTTTGCGAGCCATGAGCTACACGTCCCTCGTATGCCGCATGAGCGCTTTCAAGGTGCCACCTCTCTCGGGTTCCGCGGAGACTCCATCGTCCAGTTCGACTGGTGTGTTGGCGAGTTAATGAAAAAAGTGGAGGAACTCGGTCTTTCCGAAAACACGCTCTTCGTTCTCTGTTCGGACAATGGTCCGGTCATGGACGATGGATACCAAGACGGCGCGCTTGAAAAGCTTGGGACCCACGATGCGAACGGGCCATTCCGGGGTGGAAAATATAGCGTTTACGAAGGCGGAACCCGCACTCCATTCATCACTTGCTGGAAAGGTACCATCCAGCCAGGCGTGTCCGAGGAAATCGTTTCCACCGTGGATCTTGCGGGCAGTCTTGCCTCGCTGACAAAAACAAAACTTCCAGACGACACCTGTGTTGACAGCTTCAATGTAATGGACGCCCTGCTTGGTCTGCCGGAAGCGAAAGGCCGCACCTCAATGGTCCAGCAGGACAACAACGGGGATGACTTTGGATATCGCGAAGGCAAATGGAAGCTCCAGCGCCACGATTCCGGAGACACTAGGAACCGCGACGTGGGCTCAAAGCTTGAATACACCAAGGTCCCGCACTTCCAGCTGTTTGATTTGGAAAAAGATCCCGAAGAGAAGAACGACGTCTTGGCAGAGAATGCGGAGACCGCCGAGGGCATGAAACTGCGTCTCGACCTGATCATCAAAACCGGTCGCCATAGGCCCTAGGTTCAGGGTCTGTGACCTCGCTCGGGCATCCTCGCTCGGGCCGCTCGAGCACAGATCTCCGATCCCGGGGGGCGAAGCCGAAATTGCTCCCCGGGCACAGGAATAGTGGAATCTCGTTTCCATGTTCAGCCGCATCCTGTGCCCGTCCCTTGCGGGCGCAGCCTCCGCCGATTGTGATGACTTTTATGCACCTCGTCTCAGTTCCCGGCGAGGCGCTTTCCAATTCGAGGAAGAACCTCCCGCCAGCAGATGGCCTTCATGTAGCAGCCGGTTTAATCCGCGAGGCTTACGGCTGGATAGCCCTCCGCAGTGAAAGCGGCGGGTTCACGGTCTGCCGTTCAGCGATGGTTTTTTTGCCGGTGTGAGGGGAGTCGCCATACCCGCCGGGGAATCAATTTTTTGACAAGGAAAAGTGCGAGTGGCATCCCTGCGAGCGCCTGTTTTGGGCGGTCGGCTGGCGACTAGGGCCTTCCCGGCGGTAACCGACTTCGTCTTCCTGCCATTCATGGTTGGAAAACCCTGTTAAAAAATCCTGCCTTGAGACTATCCACCACACTCCGTCTGTTTGTTCTTCCGCTGGTCGCAACGACTTTGCGCAGCGCCGAGCTGCCTAAGAACGCTGCTACTTTCCTCGAAAACCATTGTATCGACTGTCATGATGACGCGACTGCAAAGGGCGACTTGGATATTTATTCGCTGAAATTCGAGCCGTCCGATCCGAAAAATCTGGCGATCTGGACCCATATTCACGATCGCGCGCTCTCCGGCGAAATGCCCCCTGCCAAGAAGCCACGTCCGGGAGCCGAAGAACTCGCCGCATTTATCAAGGCCGCCGGCGAGCCGCTGCTTGAGGCATGGCAAAAACGTTACACCGAAAGCGGCCGGACCGTCGCACGCAGGTTGAATCCGACCGAGTACGAATATACCCTGCGCGATCTCCTGGCGGCACCTTGGCTGGAGTTGAAAAACATGCTCCCGCCTGACCCGGAGAGCCACGGCTTCGACAATGTGGCGGACGCGCAGGAGATTTCTTACATTCAGATGTCCCGCTTTCTTGAAGCGGCGGGGGTTGCCATCGATAGCTCTATGCTGCTTCGCCCCCGCATTAAGCCCAAGTCAGAGCGTGTTGATTGGGGGGAAAAAGGACGGATGTATGGTAAAGGCGAATTTGCCGGAAAAGGTTCCCGCGAGACCCGGGTGATCGATGAGTGGCTGGTCATCCTTCGCCAGCCTAACGAATCTCAGTCACCCTTTCAGATTTCCGGCAACCGCGAGCATAGTCCCGGGTATTACAAGTTCCGGGTCCGTTGCAAAGGTGTTCATTTCCACAATGGCGAACTTCTGCCTCCGAAAAAGGGCCACGTCGCCTCCATCAATACCGGAGCCAAGCGTATACTCGCAACCTTCGATGTTCCCGATGGCCCAGAGGGCGGTGTTGTGGAGTTCACCGCCTGGCAGCACGAGAATGATTCGCTCCAGTTCTACTGTGCGAGTCTGGACGACCGCCTCCAGCCAAGCCTCAACAAGTTCCCCTTTGATCATCCCTACAGCGGCGAAGGGATCGCGGTCGATTGGTTTGAGATCGAGGGACCGTTCGCAACCGAGGAATGCGTTCCTGGCGATCTCATCCCTCCATCCTACAAGCGGCTCTTCGGGAACCTGCCGACCAAGAAGTGGACCGAAGAAAGCGGTCTGAAAAAGCCCGAGTTGCTCCATCTTCCTGATCTCACCGCAAACGTGCATGGCTTGCGGAGCCCCTTCCAAGAGCCGGAGGGCTTGATGATGGTAGTTTCGGAGAATCCCCGGGAAGACGCCGCCCGCCTACTTCGCGATTTCATGGAGGCGGCCTATCGCCGCCCGGTGGATGAATCTGAATTCCAACGGTGCCTCTCCTTCGCGCTTCAGGGAATTGAAGACAAAGCCTGCTTCCAAGACGCGATGCGAAACGCCTACAAGGCCGTCCTTTGCTCGCCCGATTTTCTATATTTCACGGAAAGCCCTGGGCAACTTGACGGTCACGCTGTTGCTTCCCGGCTCTCCTATTTTTTCTGGCGCTCAATGCCCGACCAAACGCTCCTCGAACTCGCTGAAAAGGGGGCTTTAAGGGACAAAAACGTTTTGATCGGCCAGATGGACCGGATGCTTGCGGATGAGAAGGCGGATCGTTTCATAGAGGATTTCACTGACCAGTGGCTGGAACTGCGGAATATTTTTGAGACGTCACCCGACAAAAACCTCTATCCGGAATATTACGGGGACACCCACCTAGTGAATTCCGCTGTCGCGGAGACCCGTGCAACTTTCGCAAAAATGCTGAAAGACGACCTCCCTGTTTCCACGGTCGTGGACTCGGATTTCGCCATCGTTAACGAGCGCCTTGCCGCACTTTATGGAATTGAAGGGGTCAAGGGAATGGCCATGCGGCCGGTGAAACTGCCGCCAGATTCGCCGCGCGGCGGGTTCCTCACCCAGGCCAGCATCCTTAAAGTCAGTGCCAACGGCCTCACCACCTCGCCTGTCGTCCGCGGCGTCTGGGTACTTGACAGGATTCTTGGCAACCATCCGCCGCCGCCCCCACCGGGCGCCGGCTCCATCGATCCGGACACCCGGGGCGCAACGACAGTTCGTGAACAGCTCGCGAAGCACAGCACCGCCGAATCCTGCGCGAGCTGCCATGTCTACATCGACCCTCCGGGCTTTGCGCTAGAAAGCTTCGATGTGATGGGCTCCTGGCGTGAGCGCTACCGCTCCTTCGATAAAGGCGAGCCCGTGAAAAAGGAAGTAGCCGGAAAGAACGTTGTTTTCAAGCTCGGACCACCCGTCGATGCCTCCGGACAAACGGTGGAGGGAAGTTCCTTTGCCGACATCCATGGTTTCCGCAAATACCTGCTTTCTAGGGAGGATCAACTCGCGGAGAATCTCGTGGAGCGTCTGATAACTTTCGCCACCGGGGCAGGCGTCAGTTTCGCCGACCGTAAGGAGGTGTCCCGGATCATAAAGGCAACCGAGGCCTCCGGCCACGGCCTGCGCTCCGTCGTCAAGGAGTTGATCACCAGCGACACCTTCCTCTCGAAATAGTCCCTCGCTTCTGGAAACCTCTGTCCGCCATCTGCCATCTATTTAAAGACCCAGATTCATGAACATCCACTCATCCACACCTTATCTCAGCCGCCGAAGCGTTCTCAAAGGAATTGGCGTTTCCATAGGACTGCCGTTGTTGGAATCCATGTTCCCCGCTCTTGCTGCGGAAACAGTCGCCAGCGCGTCGCCTCAGAGCTTCATTGCGATCCAGACCAACATGGGGATCCTTCCGGAATACTTTTTCCCGAAAACAGCAGGACGCAGCTACGAATCCACACCTTATTTGGATCTTTTGAAAGCCCACCGCGATCGGATGACTGTGTTCTCAGGCGTCTCCCATCCGGAAGTGGATGGTGGTCACCAATCGGAGTGCTCGTTCCTCACGGCCGCACCGCATCCTGGTCAGAGCGGCTTCCGGAACTCGATTTCGGTGGATCAGCTAGCCGCTGCAAATCTCGGTCACCTCACCCGCTTTCCGTCGCTCTCCCTCTCGGTCGGCACCAAGGCCAGTATCTCCTATACTCAGGCTGGCGTCCAAATTCCCGGGGAAGACTCGCCGTCCAATCTATTCCGTAAGCTCTTTGTTCAAGGCACGCCCGCAGAGGTCGAGTCACAGGTCGATAAGATCCGCAAGGGCCGCAGTATCCTCGATTCCGTGGCCGAAAGATCTCGTCAGCTCGGAAAAAAGGTGAGCAGCGGCGATCGTGAGAAACTTGACAGCTATTACACCGGCGTCCGCGACCTAGAGCAGCGTCTCCTAGCCAGCGAGGAATGGGAACTTAAACCGAAGACAAAGGTTGAGATGCCAATACCCGTTGATGAGAAGGATCCCGGTGCTCTCTTGGAGAGGATTAACGCGATGTACGCCCTCACCAAACTTGCGATCGAAACCGACGCTACCCGGCTCATTTCGATCTATATTTATCAAAACGATGTGAAGCCAAACATCGAGGGTGTCGAGACCGGAACTCATCCTCTGTCCCATCACGGCCACGAGCCAGGAAAGATCGAGCAACTCCGCCGCATCGAAGAGGGTCAATTTAAGGAACTCGCCACCCTCCTCGACGCACTTTCGAGCACGAAAAGCATCACCGGGTCTCTGCTCGACCGGACGTCGATCATGTATGGTACACCGCTGGGAAATACGAACAACCACTCGAATCTCAACCTTCCCACGCTGCTCGCTGGCGGAGGATTCCGTCACGCTGGCCACCTCGCCTTCGACACCGAGAAGAACTATCCGCTCCCGAATCTCTTTGTGAGCGTTCTTCAGCGGCTCGGCGTGGAGTCCGACAAGTTTGCCAGCTCGACCGGTACGGTTACGGGTCTGGAGCTCGCCTAACGCAGATTATTTACACCCATGTTCCGCGCCATCGCAGGTTTCATGATGATCGCTGGCATCGCCGCTGCGGGAGAACTTCCCGTTGTCGGCGAAGTGGAGAAACTCGCGGACGGTTTTGGCTTCACCGAAGGCCCTGTTTGGGACACCGCAGGAAACGCGCTGTATTTTAGCGATCTGAAGACGAAAAAGATTCACCGCTGGACTCGGGCGAAGGGCGTGGAAGTCGTCCGCGAGGGAGGCGAGATGCCAAACGGTCTCGCTCGTGATCCCGCCGGAGGTTTAATTGTTTGCGAACCTGGAGCGCAAAGGATCGTCCGGAGAGATGACGACGGCTCGGAGAAAGTTTTGGTCGAGCGGGTATCCGGAAAGACTCTCGGTCACATCAACGACGTTTGGAGAGCGCCCGATGGAGGATTTTATTTCACCATTCCCAATCCTCCGAACTCCGAAGACGACGGACGCCTGCGCGGCGTGATTGTCCATGTCGATCATGCGGGTGACGCCAAAGTGGTGAGTGAGCACCTGGATCTGAAAAGTCCTAACGGGATCACCGGCAGCGCGGACGGGAAAAAAATCTACTACACGAACCGTGGCAAGGGCTGGGTGGCGTCGGTCGGACCCGGAGGCCTCCTTTCCGATCCACAAATCGCAGCTGACACCGGCTGGGACGGCTTGGCACTTGATGAAGACGGCAACCTTTACACCACTGACAAGGAAGGGGTGGGGGTTTACGGGCCCGCAGGAGAGCCGCTCGGGGTAATCGCCGTACCGGAGAAAGTGGCCAATTTCTGCGTCGGCGGCGAGGATGGCCGCACCTTGTTCATTACCGCTCGCACCGGCCTCTACGCAATTCCCATACGGGACGAGGGGGGCTGATTCCAACTGCCATCGCAATTGTGTGAGGCTGTTCGGCTATCGGCAGGCCGAGATGCGGAGTGCAATGCTCCGGGATGGTTTATATGCTGGGTTCGGCTCGGGGATCGAGGGTCAATCGTCTCACAATCAACGACTTACAAACAGAGTCGCGGTCATTAAGATCCCTTAATTTTTGTCGCGTGGGTGAGTCGATGGGGGGATATCGAAAGTTCGAGAAGATCTGAATTGAGGAATGATTTAGACCTGCTCGAGTTGGTAGCATGTGACAGGGTGGGGATCGAAGGCAGAGCGGTCAGAAGTTCAAAATGTGTTCCCAGCCGCACGATCATTAGGCATGGTCCTTATCACGCACATGCTTGAAGCTGAACTCAAAACCCTGCACCTGACCGAGCCCTTCCGCATCGCCCATGGATCGAGCTCGACCCGGCAGGTGCTGCGGGTGCGGGAGGGGAATGCCGTGGGTGAGGCTCCTTTCGTGCCGTATTATCAGGAAGATCCGGTGGAGGCGCTGGCGTGGGTGGAGGGTCGGCGTGAGGGGAGGGAGTCGCAGGCGGGGCGTTTGGCGTTGGATCTTTTACAGTGGGATCAAGGGGAGAGGCCAATGTGGGAAGGGGCGGCAGAGGTTCTGGGGCATGGGCGGGCGTGGGAGGAGATCCATGCGTGTCGCTCGCTGGGGATTCCGACGGAGCTTGAGGGTTTTCGGGAGCGGGTGGCGGAGACAGCGGCTCAATTTCGGGTGCTGAAGCTGAAGCTGGGCAGCGGGGATCTGGATCATGACGAGGGGATCGTTGCCACGGCGCGTGCGGCGGCTCCCGGGGCGATAATTTTCGCGGATGTGAACGGGGGGTGGTCGGCGGACGAGACGGTGCGGATGGTCGATCGGCTCCAGCCCTATGGTCTGACCCTGATCGAGCAGCCAATCCATCATCGCGGTGGAGTGGAGGCGTGGAAGGAGCTGAGGGAGAAACTTCCGGTGAGTGGCATCCCGCTTTATGCGGATGAGAGCGCACGGAATGCTGAGGACGTTCGGCTTATGAAAGGGCTGGTCCAAGGGGTGAATGTGAAGCTTTTGAAATGTGGAACGTTTGGCGGGGCCATTGCGATGATCCAAGCAGCCCGCAGCGAAGGTTTGGGGGTGATTTTAGGCTGCATGATCGAGAGCAGCATCGGCGTGACGGCGGCGGCACATCTGGCTCCCTGGGTGGACTACGTCGATTTGGATGGTCATCTTTATCTGGCGGACGACGATTATCTCGGCATCACCTTTGACAGCGAAGGACGGCTCAGGATGCCCGGGGGGGCAGGGATCGGCGCAAGACCTCGACAAGTTTTTTATGAAAGATGAACTGATTGCCTTGGGCGGACAGCACCTGCCGGAAGCCTTGCAGTGGCTGAGGCGGATGGTGGAGATCAACAGTTTCACGCTGAATATCCCAGGTATTGAGGCGGTGGGGCGCGTGACTGCGGAGTGCTTCGAATCCCTCGGTTTCGCAGCGGAGTTCGTGCCGGCTGAAAATCAGGCGCACGGGCCGAATCTTTTTCTTCGGCGCACGGGTTCGGAGGAGGGTCAGGCTCAGCCGGTGGTGTTGGTATCTCATCTGGACACTGTGTTTCCTCCCGAGGAGGAGCTGAGCGCGGGCTTTCGGTGGCAGGAAAAGGGGGATCGGATCTATGGCCCTGGATCCGTCGATAACAAGGGTGGCACGATGATGATCTGGCTGGTACTTAGGGTACTGAAGGACCTGTTGCCGGAGGTCTTTGAAAAAACGTCTTGGCTCGTGGCGCTGAATTCGGCGGAGGAGGTGATCAGCCCGGATTTTGCGAAGCGTACGGAAGAGCGGTGTCCCGCCGGGGCTCGCTGTGTGCTCGTTTTCGAAGGTGGCCCTTTGGAGGAGGAGGGATACCGGGTTGTGACTTCGCGGAAAGGCCGACTCTGCTACCGCGTCACCTGCCATGGGCGCGGTGCTCACGCCGGGAGCAACTACGTCCAAGGGATCAATGCCATCGTCGAGCTAGGGGGGTTGCTGCCACTCATCGATGCACTCAACGATCCGGAAAATGACCTGAGCGTCAACGTGGCCACTGTGACCGGGGGGACGGTTCTGAACCGGGTTCCGCATCACGTGGCTATGGAGCTGGAGATGCGCGCCTTTCAACCGGCCGTTTTGGCCGGGGCGGCAGCCGCGCTTGAGGCGATGGCGGGACCCACTGTAGGCGGTGCGGAAATCGTGGTGGAGCGGTTGGGTGCTACCGCAGCGTGGCCGGGTGGAGTGGCGACTGACCAACTGTTTCAAGTTTGGCAAAATGCGGCGGATATCTTAGGGCTTCCTGTGGCGCGTATGTCTCGTGGAGGGTTGAGCGATGCTAACTATCTGAGCCATCTTGGGCCAACGCTCGATGGCATGGGACCCAGCGGTGGGAACGCTCACTGTTCGGAGCGCAGTTCTGACGGCCGGAAGCTTCCTGAATACGTGGAACCAGGCACCTTTGTCCCCAAGGCGGCCATGAACGTGTTGGCGCTGGTGGAACTGCTCGGGCGGGACCAGCGGGGCGCTCCCTCGCGATCTCAAATGTGATATCGGCAAACAGCTCTCATATAGGTTTCTCAGGTTTTTCGTGCGGTTGGTTGAAATGGCTATCTGAAGGGGAAATATCAGAAACCTTGCATCAAAACTTTAAAATGCTCAGCGTGTCGGTCAGCGGATGGTAAGAAGCGCGACAGAACCAGAAATCACCTACATGGGAATCCCGGCATCCCCGGGGATTGCCGTCGGTCCGATTCATGTGGTTGCGCGTGGTTTTTCCGCTCCAGAAGTGTATGAAATACCGGAAAAGGACATCATTGAGGAGCAGCAGCGGTTCCTTTCCGCAGTGGACCTGACCAAGAAGCAACTGGTCGATTTGCAAGAGCGGCTGGAGTCGCTTTCAGGGAACGCGGACAGCGAGATTTTCGAGGCTCACGTGATGCTTCTGGAGGACAACGTGCTGCTCAACAAGGTCTTGCAAGCCATCGACAAGCGGCAGCAGAACGCCGAATTCGCCTTCTATGCGGTGATGCAGAATTTCCTTGAGGCGATGCGCCGCATTCCGGATCCGTATCTCCGGGAGCGCACCGCCGATATTGAGGATGTTTCGCAGCGGGTGCTGAGGAACTTCCGCTTTGACGAGGATCTGCACCATCACGCGCCGGACGGGAAACACATCCTTCTCGCCTACGATCTTTCACCGTCCGACACCGCATCTATCAACCGGCGGCACCTCCTGGGATTTGCCACGGAGCAAGGTAGCGTCAACTCCCATACCGCGATTCTCGCCCGCTCGTTCGGTATTCCCGCTGTGGTGGGTCTGGGTGCGTCGGTAATCCAGGTGACTGCACTCACGCCGGCAGTGATCGATGGCTACACGGGCAAACTGATACTCAATCCCACCGAGGAGACGATCCGGAGATATGGGGCCATCACCGCTGAAAAGGAAAAGCAGCGAAATGAACTCGATGCCCGCCGCGAAGAGGCCACCACCACTCTGGACGGCCACAAGCTCACGCTCTCGGCCAACATCGAGTTTCTTGAGGAGCTTCATCAGGTGCGCCGAAGTGGAGCGAAAGGCGTCGGTCTCTACCGCACCGAATTTCTCCTGCTCAACGGCACTGACATGCCCGATGAGGAGGTCCAGACGGAGGCCTACACTCGCGTTGCCAAAGAAATTAACCCGGAGATTGTTATCATCCGAACCCTGGATGCGGGTGGCGACAAGCTTCCGATCGAGCCGCTTACCGAACCGGAGCCAAATCCGTTTCTCGGCTGGCGTGGCATCCGCGTCTCCCTTTCGCGCCCGGCGATGTTCAAGGAGCAGCTCAAGGCGATCCTCCGGGCGAGCGCCCATGGGAAAGTTGCGGTGATGTTCCCTCTCGTTTCCGGGCTTTCCGAATTGCTTGAGGCGCGCGAGATCCTGAAGCGCTGCATGGATGATCTAAACGTAGCCGGAATTCCTTTCGATCCCGAAATTCCAGTGGGAGTGATGATCGAGGTGCCTTCCGCCGCTGTTTGCGCGGATCTGCTTGCGCCCCACTCGGACTTTTTCTCGATCGGCACCAACGACCTTATCCAGTATACGGTGGCCGTCGACCGCGTGAACCCGCACGTGGCGAACCTCTACAAACCGACGCATCCGGCCGTGATCCGTCTGATCAAGCGAACGGTCGATGCAGGGCTCGAGTGCGGCATCTGGACCGGCGTCTGCGGGGAAATGGCCGGTGACATTCGCCTGACACCTCTGCTCATCGGCCTAGGAATCGAGGAGCTTTCGGTTTCTCCAAAGATTCTTCCAAAGGTTGGCCAAGTGATCCGTTCGCTCGATCACGGGCAATGCGTGGCCACTGCGCAGGAGGCTTTGAAACAGAGCAGCTCGATGAGTATCATGGATCTCACCCTTTCGGTGGCGAGAGAGCGGTATCCCGAGCTGATGGATTAGGCCCGTTCCTCATGCCTAATCTGCTGAAGTTCTAAGTGCTGGGCGGTGCCATATTC
This sequence comes from Akkermansiaceae bacterium, assembly GCA_041748235.1. Lineage (GTDB taxonomy): Bacteria > Verrucomicrobiota > Verrucomicrobiia > Verrucomicrobiales > Akkermansiaceae > Luteolibacter. Next base: position 43,562 of record JBGTDO010000095.1, read on the forward strand.
GACTGGCCAGCGGAAATGACTGGAGGCTAGGATTGGCGACGCAACTATGAAAGCACCTATCACCGTTTCCATCACCGGGGCCGCCGGCCAAATCGGCTACGCCATCCTTTTCCGCATCGCTTCGGGTTTTGTCTTTGGCGAGGATCAGCCGGTCAACCTGCGCTTGATCGAGATCGAGCCTGGCCTGCCCGCGCTGAAAGGCGTGGTGATGGAGCTTGAGGACTGCGCCTTTCCGCTACTGAAGGAGGTGGTGGCGACGACGGACCTCGACGAGGGATTCGCAGGTGCCAACTGGGCGCTGCTGATCGGCTCCGTGCCGCGCAAGGCAGGGATGGAGCGCGCGGATCTGCTGGGCATCAATGGCAAGATTTTCACCGGACAAGGTCAGGCGATTGCACGTGCCGCTGCGAAAGACGTGCGGGTGCTGGTCGTTGGCAATCCTTGTAACACGAACGCGCTTATCGCGATGAACAATGCCGAGGGTGTGCCGAATGACCGCTTCTTCGCCATGACCCGGCTTGATGAAAACCGCGCGAAGAGCCAGCTCGCCGCGAAGGCCGGCGCGCATTGTTCGGAAGTTACCAATCTCTGCATCTGGGGCAACCACTCTGCTACCCAGTATCCCGATTTCACCAATGCCAAGATCAACGGGAAACCTGTCACCGATGTCATTTCCGACCGCGAGTGGCTGGAGGGCGATTTTATCAAAACTGTGCAGCAGCGGGGCGCGGCGATCATCGCGGCCCGTGGCGCATCCTCCGCCGCATCCGCAGCCAACGCTGCCATGGACACAGTAAAAAGCCTCATCACGCCGACTCCTGAGGGTGGCTGGCATTCCGTCGCGGTTCGCTCGGATGGATCCTACGGTATCGAAAAAGGTCTGATGGCTTCCATGCCCATTCGCACGAAGGCCGATGGCTCATGGGAGGTGGTGCAGGGCGTCCCCGTCAGCGAGTTCTCCCAAGGCAAGATCGATCAGACGATCAACGAGCTCAAGGAGGAGCGTGATGCTGTCAAGCACCTGATTCCGGGCTAAACCACTGCCGCCGCTGCGGCCGCTTCCGGTTTATTTGGGGAAAGCGGTTGCAGGGGGTAGGCAGGGCATCTTAGCCTCGCGCGTGGTCGAACCGAATGAGAAAACCTTTTGCAACGGAATGGCTGTAGACGGCGAGTTCCTGCGGTCCGCTTTCCGCTCAATGCTCAAAGCGAGGATTCTCGAAAACAAGCTCTCCAGTCTCTACAAGGCAGGCAAGATCGTCGGGGGAGTCTATCTCGGACGCGGCCAAGAGGCGATCAGCGCCTCGCTGGGCACCTCCTTGATCCAAGGGCGCGACTGCTTCGCGCCGTTGATCCGGGATCAGGCGGGCCGGACTGCTTTCGGGGAGTCTTTGCTCGACTGCACCCGCACCTACCTCGGCTCGGCGGAAGGCCCGATGCGCGGCAGGGACGGAAATATCCACCGTGGTCGGCCCGACAAAGGGATGCCTGCGATGATTTCCCATCTTGGCGCGCAGGTGCCGGTGATCGCGGGCATGCTTTTTGCTAAGCGCCTCAAGGGAGTGCTGGATGGTTGTGTAGGCGCGACTTCGGTCGGCGATGGCGCAACTTCCACCGGGGCTTTTCACGAGGGACTTAATCTTGCCGCAGTGGAAAAGCTGCCGCTGGTGGTGGTGATTGCCAACAACCAGTTTGCCTACTCGACGCCAAACCACCGGCAGTTCGCCTGCGTGGATCTGGTGGAGCGGGCAAAGGGATATGGCGTCGGCGGCTTCTCAGTCGATGGCACGGACCTTCTGGCCTGTGCCTCGGTGGTAGGGGAGGCGGTGAGACGCGCTCGGGAGGGCGGCGGTCCGCAGATGGTCGTCGCGCATTTGCTGAGGCTCGGCGGCCACGGCGAACATGACGACGCCTCCTACGTCCCGGAAGCTGCCAGGAGCGGGCACTACGGCCGCGATTGCATTGAGGTGGCGATGCGGCAGCTCATCGATGGTGGCTACGCCTCGGGCGATGAAATCATCGGCTGGCAGGAGGAGGAGGCGGAGGAGGTGCAGAAGGCGGTCGCGCAGGCGCAGCAGGAGCCGGCACCGGATCCGTATCGTGAGGAGTGGACGGCGCTGTCCACCAAATTTCCAATATCAACAACGTGAGTGTAACCTACATCGATGCGATTCGGGAGGCTCAGGAAACCTTGCTCCGTGAGGATGAGAGGGTGTTTCTTTACGGCCAGGATATCGCGAGCTTCGGTGGGGCTTTCAAGGCGACGAAAGGCCTTTCGGAGGATTTTCCGGGCCGGGTGTTTGACTCGCCAATTTCCGAGGATGCCATGGTTGGCCTCGCGGTCGGCGCGGCGATTGAGGGGATGAGGCCAATTATTGAAATGCAGTTCGCGGATTTCTCGTCGATAGCTTTCAACCAGATCGTCAATCAGGCGGCGACGCATTTTTACCGCACCGGCATGCCGATTCCGATCACCGTGCGGCTGCCGTCGGGAGGCACTCCCGGATCCGGCCCTTTCCACAGTCAGAGTATGGAGGGGCTCTACGCACAGTATCCAGGTCTGGTGGTGGTGACGCCGGCGACAGTTTCCGATGCTTATCACATGCTGATCGAATCGGTAAAACTGGACGATCCGGTCCTCTACTGTGAGCACAAGTTTCTCTATCGCTGGCTCAAGGCAAAGGCGATCAACGGCGACGGCCTGCCGATCGGTCAGGCTCGGATCGCAAGGCCGGGCAAACACGCCTCGGTGGTGACCTACAGTGCGATGGTGCACGAGGCGGTGCGCGCGGCGGACCGCCTGCAGGCGGATGGCTGGGAAATCGAAGTGGTGGATCTGCGTTCGGTCAAGCCGCTGGATCTGGATACGGTGCTCGCCTCAGTGGCCCGCACCGGCCGCTTGCTCGCGGTGGGGGAGGCGTTCCCATGGGGGGGGGTGACGGCTGAAGTCGTCGCCAAAGTCACCGAGGACGGTTTTCATCTGCTCGACGCGCCGCCGCAACGTCTCAATGCCCGCGACACGCCGGTGCCCTATCATCCCAAGCTTTGGGCCGCCCACCGGCCGACTCCGGAATCGATCTGCGACGCGCTCCGTAAACTACTTTCCTTCTAGTAAATAAACTGTGCCCACCGTTCCCATTCTAATGCCGCAACTCGGAGAATCCATCGCCGAGGCTACGGTGATACGCCTTGGTGTCTCCGTTGGCGATGCGGTGAGGACGGACCAAGAAATCATCGAGGTGGAGACCAACAAGGCGGTCATGGGCGTGACCACGCTTTGTGATGGGACTGTGTCTGAGATTCGCGCGGTGGAGGGGGTTTCCTACTCCGTGGGCTCTTTGTTAGGCTTGCTGGAAGTGACCGAGGAGGAGGTGATCCGGACTGGGGTCAATACGACCGAGAGCATCGAATCGAAAAAGGAACAACAGCAGGAACAGCAGAAATCCGGCGACGAGGAAAACCTCCACTTCGCTCTTGATGGTGATTCCTACGAAGAGGATCCGAGTATTATCCCAAGTGTCAAAGGTCTGCCGGTGCCCACGGGAGTGATGGGCGCTCATTATATTTCGCCCAGAATGCGGGCGCGGATGGATGACTTGGGTCTGCGCGAGGCGGATATTTCAGCGGTGGTTGGAACAGGCGCTGGTGGCCGGGTGACGGTGGAGGATCTGGAGCGGTTCTTGGATTATCTGGAGTCGTGGCCGAGCGTAGCCGCCTCACCGATGAGGCTGGCAGTCGCGGATGCGATGCGCCGCAGTTGGACCCGGCCGCTGGCGACCGTAGGGCTGCCGGCGCTGCTGGACCGGGCGCTTGATCACCGCCGCGAGCAGTCGCCCAAGCCGGGGCTCACCCTTTATTTGCTCCGCGCCTTCGCACTGGCTCTTCAGGAGCAGCCGATGACCGCCGGCTACCTGATCGGCGAGCGGGTGGTGCATCCGAGGTCTTTCGATATCGGCGTGGCGGTGCAGGTGGAGGACGGCGTGGTGGTGCCGACGGTGCGGAAAGTCGATCAGAAGTCCCTGAGCGATCTCGTGGCGGAGTATGATGATCTGGTCGACCGGGCTCGCCGCCGCAGACTCACGGAGCAGGATTCGAGTGGCGGCATCGCGACGGTTACGAATTTCGGCACCTTCGGGCTCACCACCGGGACACCGATACCGCTACCTAACGAAACGCTGATTCTCGGGATTGGTGCAGGCATCAAGAAGCCCGTGTGGAGCGAGCAGGTGGAGGCGTTCCTCCCAGCGACCGAGGCTGAGCTGCTATTGACCTTCGATCACCGCGTGGTCGACGGTGGCGGAGCGGGAGTCTTGTTGAAGCGGGTTGCGGCACTGTTGCAGCAGCCGGAAAATCTTTAATTGAAACAGTAGGTGGAATCAGGAGCGGACAAACCGGAGCGGGTGGACATCCCGAAAAAGGCGATCTACCGCCTTTCGATTTATCATCGCTGCCTGCAGAAATTGAAGGACAACGCGCAGGCGACGGTGAGTTCAACAACGCTTGCCAAGGCCGCCGGAGTGAAGTCCTCGCAGCTGAGAAAAGACCTGGGCTATTTCGGCCAGTTCGGCACGCGGGGGCTCGGCTATCCGGTTGAGGGCCTGCTGGCGACGATCCGAGAAGCACTGGGGCGGGAGCATTTGCAGCCGGTGATCCTTGTCGGTGCGGGCAACCTTGGCTCTGCGTTGCTGCGCTACCAAGGCTTTCAGAAGGAAGGCTTCGAGGTGGTCGCGGCATTCGATGCCATGCCCGATGGTGCCCGGGCGCGGGAATTCAAAATTCCGGTGCACGACGTGTCCGAGCTAGAGGCGTTCACTGTGGAAAACGGGGTGAAAATTGCGATCCTCTGCGTGCCGCTGGGGGCCGCGCAAGAGGTGGTCAACCGGCTGGTGGCCTGCGGTATCCAAGGCATTCTCAACTTTTCAGGCACGATGCTGGAGGTGCCGGAGGACGTCACCGTCAACAACGTCGATCTGGCCCTGGAATTGGAGCATCTGGGATATTTCATCAGATGACCCTCCGAGAGGAAAATCAGCCTAAGAAATGGGATGTACCTCCCGTTGAAAAGGAGGACTCTGGAGCCGGGGCCCCTTCAAAAATGAACCCGCAGGAATTCGACGCGTTCATTGAGCAGGCGGTCACGGATCACGAATCCGCTCTGATCGGTTATGCCAGAACTTACGTACATGATTTGGAGCGGGCGCGGGATGTCGTTCAGGACACTTTTATCCGGCTGTGCCAGCAGGATCCCGAGAAGCTGCGAGAGCATCTCAAGACATGGCTATTCACCGTCTGCCGCAACCGCTGCCTCGACGTCCTGCGCAAAGACAAGCGGGTGGAGCCGCTCGATGACTTGCGCTGGCAGAAAGTGGCAGGCACCGAGGCCCCGCCAGATGAGCAAGCGGAGCATGACGAGAAAATCACCGAGGTCATGCGTTTCATGGAGCGTCTCCCTAAGAACCAGCGGGAGGTCATTTTGCTGAAATTTCAACAGGGGATGAGCTACGATGAAATCCACAACCTGACCGGACTCAATCAGGGGAACATCGGCTTTCTCATTCACACGGGCTTGAAACGCCTACGGGAGTGGATGCCGCAGCAAAACAGATTTTGATATGAAACCTCACCCCGATGATCCAAAGCTGACAGCGTTTCTGTTGGGCGAGCTTCCGCCTGAGGAAAGAGCGCAGGTGGAGTTCGCCATTGCGACTGATCCGGCGGTGAGCCTGGCGGTAGAAGAGCTGGAGCGGATGCAGACGCATCTTCACGATGTGCTTGGAGGCGGCAGGGAGGTGCTTTTGCCGAGGCAGCGAGAGAATATCCGTAAGGCGGCGCGGGAGGCTTCGCGTCAGGGGAAGATCATCCAGTTGGAGTCACACAAGCAACCACGGAAGCTCTGGGTGCCGGTGGCTGCCGCAGCGGGGATCGCAGCGGGAGTTTTCGCCCTGACCTTAATTCCTGCTCCCGAGGCGGGGCGGGGGATCAGGCAGGTCTCGACGGCATCCGGTGATCCGGCACCAGCGGAGACTTCCCGGCCGATCCCGCGGGAGCAGGAGGGCGATATGACGCTGCTGCCGCTCCAGGCTAAGAGAAAGAGCCTGTCGCAGATCACTCAAGCGGTACGGGTGGACGAGCGTTTGCCGTCCCAGGATGAGGTGAGGATCGAGGAAATGTTTAACGCGTTTCCTCTGCAGGCGAGGGATTCGGTGGCTCACTCAGAAGGTTGCACCCTCGGCGCGGACGTCTTGCCTTGCCCGTGGAAGCCCTCCGGAACATTAGTTTTCGTCAGCATTCAAGCTGCGCGCGATGCTGGAAGGAAACTTTCTGTGAGGTATGTTCCGAACGCCGAGTCGGTGACGAGCCACAGGTTGATTGGCTTCGTGGGAGTTACCGAAGAGGGCGGATCGGTGGCTGAGAGTGAAATGGACGCGGGAGGCCGTATGTTCCTGGCGATCGAGGTGGCGGCACGGACTTCCTCGCTAGGACGGCTCGTGTGGACCGTGGACGGAAAAAATGCCCCGCCCATCGAACTGGTTAGGGATTCCGGCAGGGAGCCTTCCGATGATGTCCGTTTCGCAGCGCTCATATGGTGTTTCGGTCTTTGGCTAAAAGGAGAGGAAGCTCCAATGGTCGATGACTCCTTGGTGCTCGGTCTGGCCCGTGAGGTTGCTGCTGAAAGCCTGGCCCCCGATCGCTACGACTTCCTCAATCTGGTGGATCAAGCGGTGAGGCTGAGGAGGTGAGGTCCCTTTTCAGGGCGTCCCGATTTTTTCGCGCGTGAAGTGGACCACCACTTCATAGCCAGCACCGTGGCGGGAGGTGCCGAGCAGCAGGGTATCGAAAACCGCGTGGGGGTTCGGGATGGCCTCTGTTCTACCGTCTTCTCCGGGCGGGTGGTTCAGATCCAGCCAATGCTGGTCGGCTGGCCGTCCTTGTGAGTTCGAAATATCGAAAGCCTTGAGCTTTTTCGTCCCGTCAGTGCTGATCCAGACCCATGGTTCTTCTGCGTAGCCGGAGCTGGCAAAGAGGAGCGAAAGCAGGGCGGTGCGGTCCAGCAAGGACTGAAAGACAGTTTGGAGCGTCCCAGGCGCGCTTTGTCTTGAACACGTCTTGACCATACGCTAGGAACAGCCGCACATAAAACTGATTAAGCACTGATGCCATTTTTTTTGACCCGACTATTTATGATTACCTTCGCATTGGGGGTGATCTTGCAGAGCCACGTTTTCGCTCAAGGTCAAATAGGAGCCGCACCACGGGTGGTCATACCGACGGGCAGCCGGTCGGCATGGCCCGTGAGGCCGGTAGCACCCTCGTCGCGCGTTTTGTACCCTTGGAAAACCCACGTAACTGCCACGATTTTTTGGGTCGGAGAGCAGCCAACGGAGCGAAACCCGACGCCGAACTGCAAGTCATCATGGGATACCGCTTGGGCGATCAATTTTGGAGGCTATGACAATCCGGACCCGAAAACCCGGATCGCAGATCATGCCACTGGCGACTTTCGCCCCAAGGCATTCATACCCAAGCTTAATCCGTTTTACATAGCGCTTCCTTACAACGATGTGATGCGCTGGGGGAAACACAAGCCGGAGGCTTCAAAGGTCATCCCGTGGTTCACCCGGCTGCAGCCTGCCCCAGGGAAGACGGTGTTGAAAGGTCGCTGGATTCAGATTTTCCACAATCAGAAGAGCTGCTACGCGCAATGGGAGGACTGCGGTCCGTGGGTGACGGATGATTGGGAATACGTCTTTGGCAACAAGCCGCCCAAGGCCACGCAAAACGGGGCGGCGGGAATCGATATCTCTCCTTCGATCCGTGACTACCTCGGCGTGAAGTCCGGAACGAAAGTCCACTGGCGGTTCGTGGAGGAGGCGCAGGTGCCGTACGGACCTTGGAAGAAATACGGCCCCCGGCATTCTCCTTCCACCAGTGCGCCGCAGCTCGCAGGAGTCACGGCTCCCGCTGATGAGACCGAAAGCCTTGAAGCGCAGCGGAAATACCTGGAGTACCTCCGCAAACTCCGGGACGACAAGTATGTGAACAAACCCTCGGGCGAGCTGTAGAGTTCCGAGCCCTTCGCATTCCTGCCGATCCCTGTCTTCAAGACAGAGCTACTTGCAGTAATTGAACGGATCCGACACCACTTGGTGCCCGGATGCGACTTGGGCAGGTGCTTGTGGACGCTGTCGGAAACGCGCTGATACATTCTGCCAATGAGGCGCGGGTGATGGTGAGCGTGGGGGAGGAGACGGGGAGTGCAGTGATCCTCATTGCCGACGAAGGACCGGGCATTCCCGAGGGAGAGACCGATTTAATTCTTCGAGCACTTCGAATAGGTGTCAAAATCAAGAACCGGGACAGGGGGAAAAAGCGGGCTGGGGTTCACGATCGCGCGCAGTATCATGGAAGCACACGGCGGCTCGATCAGCGCCCGCAACCGGCCGGAAGGTGGGGCTGAGTTTGTGGTTGGGCTGCCTGCGGCACGGAATTGAGCAGCTTCATCCCCCATCGCTGTCGCCGCCAACGTTCGCTCTGCCCCAGTGGATTCGCGACCGCCACTTTTAGCATTTTCTCCTTCCGACTAAACAAATCCCTTTGTTAGAAACATATAGCGCATGCCACACACCGATTCCCAAACTTTTCTGCGCGAGCTCGACAAGAAGCTCTGGACCGCCGCCGACAAGCTCCGCTCTAACCTTGATGCCGCCGTTTACAAACACGCTGTCCTGGGCCTGATCTTCCTCAAATACGTTTCCGACTCCTTCGCTGAGCGGCAGGCGGAGATCCGCGAACAGCTCACCGACCCCGAGAGCGATTTCTTCCTCGACCCCCAGGATTACGGCAATGCCTTCTCGCCAGCATACGAGGAGGCCATCCAGCAGGAATTGGAGGAGCGGGACTACTACATCGAGAAAAACGTCTTCTGGGTGCCGGCGCTGGCGCGGTGGAAGACTTTGCAGGACTCCGCCAAGCTCCCGGCGGGGACGATGATCATGGAGCGTGGGCGTCTCGCCCACGGTTACAAATTCACTTCCCTCGGCAAGCTCATCGACGACGCGCTGGAGGCGGTGGAGAAGGAAAACCCGAAGCTCAAGAACGTCCTCAACAAGAACTACACCCAGCTCCAGATCGATCCGGCGAACCTCGCGGGGCTCATCGACCTCATCGCCACCATCCCGTTCCAGCACGCGGACCTTCACGCGAAGGACATCCTCGGCCAC
>JBGTDO010000096.1:0-49652 GCA_041748235.1 Akkermansiaceae bacterium
GGGCCAGCGTTAGCTCGCTCGGCTGCGACCTGCTGCGCCCGGGCCAAAAGCTCGTCCGCCTCGGTGGTGCCGGAGGGTCCTTGCGAAACTCTCCCGACGACAAATCCACCGAGGCCGACGGCTAGGCAGGCGGCGCTCACACTCGTAGCAGTCCATTTCATTGTAGTTAACGGTAGTTTCCTTCAAAGCGCTCGCAATGGTGGATTTGATCTTCCGGATTGCGCAATCTACGGTTTTCGGGAAGTTTGTTTTATGAAACTGATGTTTTTACTGATTTCCTTGCTGGCGCTGGCCTCCTGCCAAACGAAAGGCGAGGATCCAAATGCGGGGGAAAAGGATCTAGCAGCGGTTGAGCCGACGGAAGTTCCGATCGACCTCCAGAAACCGGAAACGCTGATCGGTCGGCGTCTGGAAAGGGTTCAGGCGGCTGCCACCACTGCGGAGGTGCCACATCGCGTGGTCGAAGTGGATGGTGAATCGCGGGCGGTCACCATGGACCACCGGCCGGAGCGGCTGAACTTCAAGGTCAAAGGCGGCATGATCATTGATGTGACCAAGGGCTAGCCGCTAGTCCTCCCGCAGCTTCGGAATGGAGGCCAGAAGCCGCTGGGTATAGGCGTCTTTGGGCGAATGGAAAACCTCCTCCGCAGAACCGACTTCAATGATTTTTCCCTGATACATGACCGCGATCCGGTCGGCTATGTAGTGAACGACGCCGAGGTCGTGTGAGATGAAAATCATCGTCAGGCCGAGGTCACGCTGAAGGTTTTTGAGGAGGTTCAGAATTTGCGATTGGATCGAGACGTCTAGCGCAGAGACCGGCTCGTCGGCAATCATTAGCTTGGGCTCCGGAGCCAGGGCGCGGGCGATGGCAATCCGCTGCCTCTGCCCTCCTGAAAATTCGTGTGGATAGCGCTTCATCTGGCCTGCATCGAGACCAACGGTGCCCATCAGGTTCTCGATTTTTTTCTCCAACTCGGATCCCCGCACTTTTCCGTGCCGCTGCCTCACCGCCTCAGCCAAAGTGGAAAAAACGGTCATCCTTGGGTTTAGAGAGGCGTATGGATCTTGGAAAACCATCTGGAAATCGAGCCGCCGCCGCCGCACCTCCTTGGAGCTGAGGTTGGTGACATTCTCGCCGTTCAGGATCACAGCGCCGGAGCTTGGCGGGATCAGCTGCATCAGGGTGCGCGAGAGGGTTGATTTCCCGCATCCAGACTCACCGACCAAGCCGAGGATTTCACCCTTTTCGATATCCAAGCTGACGCCATTCACGGCCCGGACAACCTCTGTGTGCGGGGAGAAGAGCCCCCCCGCCTTCTTCACGAAGTGCTTCTCAAGGGCGCGGATTTCCAAATAGGCCATGGCAGAGGAAAGCAGTTGAGGCGGGCGGGCGCAATTTCCGTTTCAGTTGCGCCGATTGTCTTCCCGGTAAGGAATGAACAATTTGCTCGTTAAGCAGGCGGAGCGACAGAATGAGCGTGCCGACAGCCAGCCCCTCCCTTGGGTTGCTGAGTGGAAGAAACCGGCAACTGCTGCCCCGGAGCTGGGCGAGCTTTTTGCAGGCGCGTCAGCCGTTGATGGTCGAACGCCGTGATGTTGAAGAAAACTTGAGCATCTTGCCTCCGCATGAATACGCATTGGTTTGGCAGGATTGGGAGACAAGGCAGCTTACGCTGAAAAATAAGCCGTTATGCGCAATAAGTCGGGCATAAAGAACGAATTGTACGGGCGCTCGAGCGAAGCTCCCCGCATGTGTCCTTAACGGTGACAAAAATTTCTGTAAATATATCTGGTCATCCCGCACCTTTTGCATAGAACAGCGCAGTGATGCACAAGAAACGTCCCATCGTCATAGCGGCTGTTGTATGCCTTCTCCTTGTTGCAGCGATATTTGTTTTCTCGAAAGGCACAACATCGGTTCCGTCATCCGACTCCGTTCCTCCGATAATCGGGGGGGGGCGTCAGTTGATTTAGATCAAAATCCCAACACCGGGGACCCGGACACCGAACCAGGATCCCCGGCCTCTTCGCGTCCGGGAGGTAGCCCAACTGCTTTTCGGTCAAAGACCCGCGAACGGGAAAAATCCAGTATCGCAGGCAAAGCAGCGGTCACTGTGGATCACGCCGCGCGTTCCGAGGAAGTCACCCCATGGCCCGCAGGTCCACGCCTTTTTGCCGAGGTAGTTACAGGCACCCAGCGCCATCTTAATGTCAGGCCGAACATTATCGGCCTGATGCCCCGCATCCGCGTCGATCCCGGCGATCCAGTGATACTCAAACTCAGGGGGCCAGACAGTTCCCCAGGCGATGTCGTTTATATCGAGCTCGCAGATGGCGGGAGTTTTCCCGGAAGCTCAGCACTCAGCGGTAAGAAAGTAACCCTCGGAGAAAACCGCAGCGTCGAGGTGCCGATCACCACTGATATGCGTCCCGGCAATTGCACGGTCATTATCCGTCAAGCAGGCCACAGCCGCACTCTCCCCATATGGGTCGGGCCTCTACCCGAAGTTGCAGGCGGCGATTCAGACCCAAACTAATCAAATCATTTCCTCACAACGCTTCTCCTTATATTTTCCCAAATTTCTTCCAACCCTCCTATGAAACCGCTTGGCTCCATCTTCACTTTCTTTCAAATCGCCTTGTTCGCATTTGTAACCCCACTCTCCGCCCAATCCGGCGGCGATACTTGTGGAACACCAAACAATCCCGAGGACGACGGCGGCGGCGGCGGCGGCGGCGAGTGCGACGCGGGCAATAGCAGTAATGGAGATAAGGGTCCACTCACCCATGCGCCGACTACAAGCAAAGGGAAGTCACCACGTACCAGTCAAAGCTTTCTAACCCCCAACGGCAGCAACGGCTGGAACTACGCGCTCGATCTCGAGATCCACCGCCAAGTCAGCGAAATTCCCTTCGAATTTCGACGTATCTACCAATCCAGGGTGAAAAGCGGCTTGGGTGATAACTTCGGCCACGGCCTCACCTGGGGCCATAGCCTCGCATGGCGGATGTATCCTGTCGGAAACGGCAAACGCGGCATCACCTTCCCAGATGGCCGGGTGTTCCAGTTCACCCAGGCGGGTAACTACCCCCTCGATGGTGCCACCCAGATCCTCCACAACCCGGAAAACGGACGCGGCGAACGGCTCTATCAAGGCGGCGTGGGCAATGATCGCTTCACCTTGGTAATGCCAGACTCTAGGCGCCACGTCTTTGATCGTGTCACCGACCCCGATGCCACCGTCATCTACCACCCACGCTACTCTCAGGACACGGCGGGCCGTAGGATCAACTACACCTCAGATGCCCAGGGCCGCATCATCTCCGCCACCGATGGCACCGGCACCACCATATCCCTTGAATACGGTGCCATCCAGATAAACCGCAAGGCCTCCATCCTCCTTCATGAAGTCACAGTCGCCCCGTCAGAGGGATGGAACGAAATCCTTCTCACCACCCCGCAGCCCTTCCGCTGGTTCCAGGCTGTCAGCGCGAAGAAGAGCTTTTTCAACCTTGCGGAAATCGAATTCTACGCCCCTGACGGCTATGGCGGCCACACCAAGCTCACCGGAGCGACCTATGGCACCAACCCCGCCCACCGCAATGCCCAAGATCAAACCTTTGACAAAGCCTTCGATGGGGATGTTGAGACGGGTTATTACCACGCACGCCCCGGTGAAGGGATCGCAGGCGTCGATCTGGGTGTCGGCAAGGAAACCCACCTCTCCAAAATCCTTTTCCGCCCCCGCACTGGTCAGGTCGGCGCAGCTCCTCTGGGCTACCATAACAGCCTGCAGTTCGAGGGTGTGGTCGAAGGCCCCGAGATCGTCGAGGTTCTGCAGCGGGTCACCTGCTCGGATGGCCGCGCGGTCAACTACCTCTACGATACGATTGTCGACGAATCCATCGGTCAAAGCCACCTCGTTCTGTCCGGCGTGGACTACGATGGCGACATGCTCGCGGCTGCCGATACCGACGCACGGTTCACCTACGTCATCTCCAATCCCGGTCGCGGCCCTAGCGTATCTACCTTTCACGAACCCCGCACCACCCACAGCGTGGCAGATCTCAAATTCGAATACCGCAGCACCCTCACCGCCACCCGTGGCCTGGTCGGCAAAGTCTTTGATGCCTCCACCAACGAAGTCATTTTCGACAACAGCCCGAAGCTAGTCCGCAAGCTCACTTTCCCCGGCGACCGCCAAATTGCGGTAGGTTTTAACGAACACGGCAATTTCGACAGGATCACCGATGCCGATGGCAACCAAACTACCTACACATATGATGCCAATGGATTCGCCACATCCATGACCGACCCGGGCGGACGCACCACCACCTACACCTACAACTTCCGCGGCCAGCGCACCTCCACGACCACCCCGGATGGTATGACCGAAAGCATTGCTTATGATGCCAGCACGTCTCTCATGACCCAGTTGAAAAAAAGCGCCCCGGGCCTCCCCGAGAGAATCACCCAGTGGATCCGCGACGCCTCGGGCATGGTCACCCGCAAGAACTATCCGGACGGCTCCTACGAAACCTACACTTACAACACCCTCGGCCTCGTCACCTCCAAGCGCGAGCGCAACGGCTCCCTCACCACCCGCACCTACGATGCCACCGGCCTCTGCCTCACCTTCACCCAGGCAACCGGTACCCCCGATGAAGAAACCGTCGCCTATGCCTTCTACGGAAACAACGACCCATCCGGCTCGCCCTCGCGCCTCCTGAAATCCGAGACTGACCCACGGGGACGCACCACCTCGTTCAAATACAACCTCCGTGGCCAAGTCATCGAGACCACTTACCCGGACGGCTCCTCCCGCGCCTACAGCTACGACTTCGCCGGAAACAAAATCTCGGAAACCGATGGCATCCATACCCAGTTATGGACTTACAACGGATTCAACAAACTCACCTCAATGACCGATACCCTCGGGCATTTTACGCAGTACTACTACGGCACGGGCGGGATCGTCTGCGGTTGCTTTAATGGTGGCGGCCCGACCATGATCGTCTCCCCCGAAGGTCGCCTGACCTTGCGGGAATATGATAAGCAATGGCGTCTCTCCAAGGAAACCGTAGGCCACACCAGCCCGGAAGCCGCCACCACGGAATACCTTTACGATATCGTCGGAAATCTTGCCATGGAAGTCTTCCCCGGAGGAGTCACCCGGACCGCCACCTACGATGTCGTCAATCGCCCGATTACCGAGACCATCACCGGCCCGGATGGCCGGGGCGGAAACCTCTCCCTGACCATCGTTAGAGCCTACGACCCCTTCGGGAACACCACCAGCCTCACCAAGCCCGGCAATCGCATCACCACCATGACCTACGATGTCATGGATCGCACCTCCACCATCACCGATGCCGTCGGGACCGTCACACGCTACACCTACGATAGCGCCGACAACCGGACCGCTGTCACCGAAGACCTCGGAGGGTCCTTTGCCAGGACCAGCGCCACGGCCTATGATCTCCTCAACCGCCCCATCCTTTCCACCTTCCCGGACGCCACCACAAACTCCGCCACCTACCACAAAGGCGGAAATATAAAAACCCGCACCGACGAATTAGGCCGCACCGTCGCCACCGATGACTCCCTCGTCACCTGGCAGGATTCCAAGGGGAATACCTGGCAATCCTTTGTCGCCACCACGACGGATGCGCTCGGCCAGACTTCCAGCACCCACCCGAAACCCATGGCCCGCTTCGCCGGCACAACCATGTCGGTCTCCGCCATGGGCAGGATCACCGAGCAGCACCACAATGCCGATGGCACCACCGCCCAAGCCATCACTGGCCTCACCGCCGCAGGCTCTACCATCCCGCAGGACCCGAGCGTCGTCGTCTACACCTACGATGACGATCACCTCATCCTCAGCCAGACCACCGACCCCACCGGCCTCAACCTCACCACCAGCTACACCTATGATGCCCGCAGCAACCGCCTCACCAGCACCGACCCGCTCAACCGCATCACCAAAACCACCTACGACCTGCGCGGCAATGCGGTCGGAACCGAACTTCCCGATTCCCGTAAAAACACTGCAGTCTTCGATGTCCTGAACCGCCGCGTCTCCACCACCGATCCCAAAAGCCAGACCATCACCTATACCTTTCTCCAGGAAACCAACCAGACCTTGGCCCTAACGGACGCCAAAAACCAAACCACCACCTGGAGCTACAACGCCCTCGATCAGATTCTCACAAAATCCTACCCGAACGGCGATACACATACCTACACCTACGACAGCCTCCATCGGATGGCCACCCATCGGACACCAAAACTGGAGATCTGCACCTATACCTACGATCTCCGCGACCGCCAGACGCTCGCCGATTGGAACAGCACCACCCCGGATACCGCCAAAACCTATTGGGCCAATGGTCTCTTGAAATCCATCGACAATGGCGTCTCCAAAAGCGACTATGCCTACAGTTTGAGAAACGAGCTCACATCGGAGACGCAGACGCTCGCGGGCCAAGCCCCCAAGGTCGTCACCTACGGCTACGACGCCGACGGCCTGCGTGGCGGCATCGTTCACCCGAGCGCCCGGATTGTCGAGCTTGCCTGGACCGCCCGCGCCCAGCTCCAGGCGGTGACCGCCGACGGTCCGCCGCCCTTTGCCACCTACGTCTACGACAAGGCCGGCCGCATCACCGGCATCGCTCACGAGAACGGCGTCACGGAAGCGAAGATCTATAACGCCGCCAGCGAACTGCTTTCCAACGTTCACCAATTAGGCGGCACGATGGTAGGTAGTCATGCCTACGGCTACGACCTCACCGGCCGCCGCACCAGCGAGCAAGGGGGAACGGCGCTCACACCCGTGGACAAAACCTTCGGCTACGACACCGCCGACCAGATCACCAGCGCGACCTATGGCAACAACCTCCTCGCCGACACCTACGACTACGACCCTATGGGCAACCGCACCACCGCCACCGTCGCGACCCTCGGCGGCGCACCCACCACCTACACGGCCAACAACGCCAACCAGTACACCAGCATCAGCGGCATTTCCGCCCCCTCCCACGACGCCAACGGCAACCTGGTCCAGCAGAACAACGTCACCTACGACTGGGATTCAGATAACCGCCTCCTCGCCGTCAGCCCGAACACCCCCGCCCTCGGCGACCGTTCCCTGGTCCACAACTACGACGGCCAGCACCGCCGGGTCACCCGCACGATCCGCGAGTGGACCACCACCGGCTGGGCCGATGTGGAGACCATCCACTTCATCTACGACGGCTGGAACGTCATTGAGGAATACGCGCTCGCAGGCGGCGGCCCCGTCCTCCGCCGCACCTTCACCTGGGGCGCGGACCTCTCCGGAAGCCTGCAAGGCGCGGGCGGAGTGGGCGGCCTGCTGATGACCGAGGAGATCAGCGGCACCACCACCACCGCCTACCACTTCCACTACGATGGCAACGGCAATGTCACCGAGATCACTGACAACACCGGCTCAAGCGCCGCAAGCTACCGCTACGACGCCTTCGGCAACACCCTCGTGGCCACAGGCCCCTACGCCGGCCAGAACCGCTACCGCTTCAGCACCAAGCCGCTGGATGCCGAGGTGGTGAACGCGCCCCTCTACTACTACGGGTATCGCTACTATGATCCGACGACCGGCAGATGGCCATCCAGGGATCCGATCGGGGAGAAGGGGGGACTGAATCTTTATGAGTTTGTAGGAAACAATGGGTTAAACCTGATTGATATCCTGGGGATGCAAGGGTTTGGCTGTGAGCCTTGTGCCGACCAGTGTCCTCCATGCGGACCTGTAGGAGAGAAGAAGGATTGTGAAGATAGATGCAGGAATGCGAAGCTGAAAATGAAATGCGGACCGGGAGGGAAGGAAGGCGATGGCGTAGAAGGTGGGGGCCCCGGAGGCGGATGGGGCGGCCTCGGCGATCGAAATGCCTTCGGAGGAGCCGGTGGGGGACGAGGTAATGCGGAAAGAGCGTGCGAGGACAGGGCTCGGACAGCTTACATGGGGTGCGTGGGAAGCTGCGATCTGGCGATGACGATCACTGTTGGACAAGGACTGTTCGTGGGGGGAATTCTCACAGCGTCAGGGGTGGGAGCGCCGATCGGGGTTGGATATGGCATCTTTGGAGGTGTCAAGGGCGCGCTAATTAGGCACTTCTGTAGGAAAAATTGTAATGATAGCTGGGGTGCGGCAGTGAGAAGATGTCGAGGTAACAATCATATGTGATTCCCAAGAGGTCGTTGAGGCTATGAATTTTTCATTGATATCTGTTAATCTGCCATATTTTGGTATCATTATTGTAGCGGCTGCGGAAGGTAATTTCTACGCAATCGACAAAGCTGCCGCTTATGCAGTGGGGGCGACCTTATTCATTGTTATAGGAGCGTTAGCGTATTCTCTCTTACCAGCCGTGCGCCATATGGATATCGCTGTCAGGATAATAAACTTTTCCTTATTGATGGTCCCATTTTTTGTATTTTTATGTGTTTATCTTGGCAAAAGAGAATAATTCAAGATTCTCGGGAAAATTAACCGGAATCTTTTGCCTGCGGAGATTTCAAGATTAGATTTCAAGATTCCTGGAAAGATGACGAAGACTCTTTGACTGCGGGGGCTGGGACGGTAGGATGGTTCCATGAAAGGCAATAAACGCTGGATCGCTTTGTGGGCTGGATCTGAGGAAAAGCTGTCGATCTACCACTGCGTCTCGCGGGTTGTTGATTGACTTCGTTCCTCTCCGTCCACGCGGGGTGCAATTTCCTCCTCTGGAAATTGGTGTGAGGGAGTCGCTACAGCGACACTGGCGTTGGAGGTTCGTGTTCGGGGACGAGGAGCGGGGGAAGTTCCGGATGTTCATGCGGATGGTGGAAAATTTCAGCGGCTGCCGGGTGCTTGCCACTTCGCATTATACACCCGCCCGCCGCGCGCTCTTCCGTCCCGGGGAATACCGGACCAGCCGCTTCCGGACGGCCAGCCGCTTTAGAATGGGAGGCAGGAGTTGCAGTTTAAGATTTACGACCTTTCCCCCAACAAAGAAATGGATAATCCCCGGTAGTTGCGGCCCGGTTATGGCGTCACTGTGCCGATAGCAGGGTCCTCTTCTTCAATGTGATTTCCGGTGGCGGCGGTGAAGGGTCTCATGTGCCTCGCCGCCGCTGCGGTGTAGCGGGGTAATCTTCTAGCAAGTGCCCTTGCTGGATCATGTGTCGAGCAGGTTTTCACCGACAGTGTTGCATGGCTGCGGCATTTACTTGAGACTGTGGCCAACGAATGAACCAGCTTTTACTTGAACCTGCCCGTCGATCGGGATGCGACGATCTGCCTGCGGTGAGCGAAGTTCTCAAAGAGGCGGCGCAGCGCCAGCGCTCGCCTATCGACGATCTTCTCGATGCGGCGGTGGTGGATGAGGAGGGTTACCTCCGCGAGCTCGCCAGCGATCTGGGCTTGCCCTGGCTGGACGTCATCCCGATGAACGAGAACACTCTCCCTCTGCGTCAAGCTTGTGGGCCGCGCGTCGCTCTGAAGCACCGGCTGCTCCCCGTTTCGCTTGAAGGCGAGGGGGAGGCGAAAAAGCTGATTCTTGCAACCTTCGACCCTTTCAATCTCGTGGCGCATCAGGCGGCGGCGCAGGAGCTTGATATCCCTTTCGAGTGGTGCATGGCTTCCCGCAAGCGCATCCACGAGGCGTTGCGTCGCCTCTACGGTGTCGGTGCCGACACATTCGAGCAAATTCTCGACGGCCGCGATCTGGATTACGACCAGCTCTCCGATTCCGAAGACGAGGCAAATGTCATCGATGCGGATGAGGACGAAGAGGCCAGTGTCGTTAAATTCGTGAACCAGATCATTCGTGAAGCGCTCGATCAGCGCGCGACCGATATTCACGTCGAGCCGCTGAGCAACAATCTCCGCATCCGCTACCGCATCGATGGCAGGCTCTTGGAAATCGCGGTTCCTGAAAACATCAAAGCGCTCCAAGGATCGGTAATCGCCCGCCTCAAAATCATGGCACGGTTGGATATCGCCGAACGTCGCGTGCCGCAGGACGGCCGGATCAACCTTCAGTTCGAGGGCGCGACCATTGACGTTCGGGTCGCCACCGTGCCCACGGTGGAAGGCGAAAGCGTTTCCCTGCGTCTCCTCAACCAGGAAAAATTCAATCTTGCGAAGCTGGCGATGGAGCCTTTCGTCCGGAAGAAAATCGAATCGCTCCTGCACCTGCCCAACGGCATCATTTTGATCACCGGACCCACGGGCTCGGGGAAATCCACCAGCCTTTACTCCTTCCTGAGCGAGGTGAACCACCCAGAGCGACGCATTGTGACGGTGGAAGATCCAGTGGAAAACAAGCTTTCAGGAGTGATGCAGATCGCCGTGAAAACGGAAATCGGTCTCACCTTTGCAACCGCTCTCCGCTCAATTCTCCGCGCCGATCCGAACATCGTGATGATCGGAGAAATCCGCGATCTGGAGACTGCGGAGATCGCCATCCGCGCCTCTCTAACAGGCCACTTGGTCTTCTCCACTCTCCACACCAACGACGCGATGGGTGGCATCTCCCGTCTCGTTGATATGGGCGTGGAGCCGTTCTTGGTCTCCGCTGCGGTCCGGGCTTTCCTCGCCCAGCGCCTCGTCCGCCGCCTTTGCCCACATTGCAAGGTGCCTCGGGAAATCTCTCCGCAGGACGTCATCGATCTCGGCATCCCGAGCGATATTGTGGGCCAGATCTACAGCCCTAGGGGCTGCGACCGCTGCCGCATGACCGGCTTCTCCGGCCGCCTTGCGATTTACGAAGTAGTGATCCTGACCCATGCGATGCAGGAGCTCGTCGCGCACTCGCGACCTCAGGCGGAAATGAAGATCCAAGCGCTAAAAGACGGCTACGTCCCCATGCGCACCTACGGCTGGCACAAGGTCATGCAGGGCGAAACGACGATCGAAGAAGTGATTTCCGTGACGTCTTCGGACATCGGAGGCGCGGACTAGTCCTCATCCAGATCGCTCCGCAAAGTGCAACCAGACCTCTGAATCATGCCGCTCTTCTCCTACAAAGCCCTCTCCAGTAACGGCACCGTCGCGACCGGTGAGATTGAGGCGTCCGATCGTCCCGAGGCACTGCGGGTGCTGGACCGGCGCGGTCTGCAGCCGGTGAATCTAAAGGAGTCGGCAAAAATTGTTCCTGCAAAGCCCCACAAGAAAAAACAGGAGGCCACGGCGCCGAGGCGGGTGGAGAAATCCGGGGAAAACGAAGAGGCGATTCCAGACGGACCCCTTAAACTGAAGCGCGCGGAGGTGATCCTTTTCACGGAAGAACTCTCGGACATGTTGGGAGCCGGGCTCCAGCTGGAGCCCGCGTTAAAATCGATGGAGAACCGCCAGGAGCTAGGAAGCCTCAAAGCGGTCTCACAGCGCATCCGCACCATTGTCCGCGATGGGGTGAACTTCTCAGTAGCGCTAAAAAAGGTCAGCCCCAGCTTCGGCCCACTCTACTGTTCGTTGGCAGCCGCGGGTGAGGCCTCCGGTGCGCTGGACACAATTCTCAAGCGTCAGGCGCATTATCTCAAGACGATCGCCGAGCTGCAGAGCCGCATGATCATTGCGATGATCTACCCAGCGTTTCTAATCCTCGTTGGCGTGGGTGTGGGCGTGGTCTTCGTCACCACCCTGATCCCGCAGCTGACCGAGCTGATCAAGAGCACGCCCGGCGGGAAAATACCTTTCGCTATCTCGATGATGATGGGCTTTGCCGATCTCATCAAGAGCTGGTGGATTGTGATGCTGCTCGCGCTCATTGGCGGATTTCTGTTTTTCAAAGCGTGGAAAGACAATCCCTCGAACAAGCCGAAGTGGGACGAGATGAAACTCAAGATGCCATTGGTTGGTGCAGTGATTTCCTCACGGTTCTACGTGCAGTTCTTGGAGACCATGGCGAACCTCGTGGGCAACGGCCTGCCACTGCTGCGCGCGCTGGAGCTTTCCCGCGATGCGACCCAAAATCTCTCTCTGCGCGGCGAGCTCAACCGTGTCATTGACCAGGTCGGCGATGGCCGCGCTTTTTCTAAAGCGATGATTCGGAGCGGGACGTTCCCTCCCCTGTTAATCGACATGATCGCGGTCGGCGAACAAACGGGTAAGATCGATCAATCCCTGCGGCGGGCCGCCGAGCGCTACGACAAGGAACTCGATAAAGATCTCCAGCGGGTCATGGCATTGATCATGCCCACGGTTTTGATCCTGATGGCATTGCTGATCGGCTCTTTTGCTTATCTGATGATCACCGCCATCTTCCAGACGATCTCGAATCTGGGCTAGCGCGGGTTCCGCACCGGGCGGTGTGGCGAGACGAGTGCCGGTCCGCCCCGCGAGCCCTTGGGGAAGCAGCGTGCCACTGGGAGTACGGCTTGATCGGACGGCAATGATATACCAAGCCGATTCGGTCCCACCCTTATCTTCTAAGGAGCGGTGCTGTCCATTACCCTGCTAGAGGGCGGGCCCTTACTGCCGCATAGCCAATGAAAAAAGGGAGACCTTCCGGCCTCCCTTTTTATGAGATTGCGATAGGAGCGATCTTACGCGGCCGCCGTTTTACGGATCTGGGAAAGCTGGCGCATCAACACGCGGGTTTCGCGCTGCCATTTTTCGAGAACATCGCGGGAGAGCTGCACGCGGTCTGCAACCGCCTGTTCGAGCTCGTGGTAATTCGCTGAAAGCTGGTCCACGACTTGGTTCATAAGCTCGTTGGTGCGCTGGCAGTAGCCGGGGCCAGCCTGCTTGATCTCCAGGACGCGCTGCTCAGCACGGCGGCGGGCTTCCCCCATTTCGGCGAGGAGGATCTTGCTGTCCGGCACGCGGCGCAGGCCTTCGGCAAGACCGAGCTTTGAAAGCGTCCAAATTGTCCATTTCGATGGATCCCACTGCCATGGCTTTACGCCGTTGCGGTAGTCGTGCTGGAACTCGTGGTGATAGTTGTGATATCCCTCGCCGAAGGTGAGGAAGGCCATAACAGCACTGTCGCGGGCGCTGTGCTTGTTGGAATACGGCTGACGGCCAACGGTATGGCAGAGGGAGTTGATAAAGAAGGTGCAATGTTGGGCAATGACTACGCGGGTGACACCCGCGATGAGGAAGCCGCCGAGAGCGCCCTGCATCGGATCGAGACCCATCATGAAGTTCCAACCATAGCCGAGGGCGGCGGGAAGCACGAGGCCGACAATAAGGCCGATCCAATGAGTGTATTTGTGCTGCCACATGACGAGCTTGTCCTTGCGCAGGTCGGCGACGTTGTCGAGAGGTGGCTCTGGATCAAGCTTAAAGAGCAGCCAGCCGATGTGCGCCCAGAAAAATCCTTTGGAGATGTCATACGGATCATCATCGTGATCGACGTGCTTGTGGTGGCGGCGATGGTCGGAAGACCAATTGAGGCAGGAGTTCTCGAACGCGCAGGCGCCGAAGATAAGGGTG
Source organism: Akkermansiaceae bacterium (assembly GCA_041748235.1). GTDB lineage: Bacteria > Verrucomicrobiota > Verrucomicrobiia > Verrucomicrobiales > Akkermansiaceae > Luteolibacter. The sequence goes on from JBGTDO010000096.1 coordinate 13,464, forward strand.
AAAAACTTTACCGGTGTCTTCGCTTTGAAAGCGAGGTGAGAAAACAGCCTATGGTAGCCAACGGTGATGCTCATCATCGTAGCGCAGAGGAAGAAGAAAAACATCCCGAACTGGAACCAATCCAGGCCGTAGTGGTAGAGGTAAATCGGAGCGCCGATGAGGGCGATCAGGGCTGTGCCGATGAGGAAGCTGGAGGTCGTCCAGTTGACGCGGTCGAAGGGTATGCGAAACATGGTAAGTGGGTTGCAGAACTTGAACTGGGAAGCGCGATGGTTGATCGATCTGCCCCAGATCCTGCAGCCGTCTATAAGCTCGAAACAGCTAAGTGGCAAGGAGCGTTTTTTTTGAAAAAATTCCTATCATCAGGCAAAATTCCAGACCTTGCGGGCTTCTCGGTAGAGGCTCCGTAGCTTCTTTGCTAGGCTGGCAGGATCGTGGAGCGCTGAACGCGAGAAATATTCGATATGCCCGTCCAAGAGGTATCCTGCGCAGGGTTTTCAACATTTTCCAGTTCAGCATTCGGGTGCTTCGCCCGGCTCTCCAGTAAAGGAAAAACCAGCGGCAGGATCTCGACAAAATGAAGCGGGGGCCGCACTTTCCCGCACAGATGAGCGTTCCCGATTGGAAGACTTGGAGAGCTGAACTGCCTGTGACCCTTATGTTCATTGTCCGCGGTGGGCAGATCCTGCTGATCGAGAAAAAGCGGGGTTTCGGTGCCGGAAAAGTCAACGGGCCGGGAGGGAAGATCGATCCCGGCGAGAGTCCATTGGAGTGCGCGGTGAGGGAAACGCAGGAGGAGCTTTGTATCACCCCAAAGAATCCTGTGAAGCTAGGCGAGCTGTGGTTCGCGATGTCGGATCATCCAGACCTGCTGTGCCACGTTTTCCGCGCCGGTGACTTCGAAGGGGTGCCGACGGAGACTGAAGAGGCGGTGCCTCTATGGACACCAGTGGACGCTGTCCCGTATTCACGGATGTGGGCGGACGATCGCTTTTGGCTGCCGCTGCTGATCGATGGGAAAAGTTTTCTCGGCAGATTTGTCTTCGGGAATGAGACGATCCGCTGGATGGATGTGGAGGAAGGAGTGGACTGGGCTGTCAGCGTCTGAGCGATCCGATGCCACTCGGGACAAGGCCAACAACCAAGACGCATGTCGCTGCCAATCGTTTGATCACCTTGTCTGCGGCGCCGCAGGTCTGCGGCAAAATTGGTTGGACGCGCCATACTATTGGCTCGCTCTGATGGCTTGGTTTGATATAAAGGACGCTATGTGGGAAGAATGGAGAGCCACCAGCCGCGATCGCTTTACCTGTGCGGACTTCGAATTTCTCTCTGCGGTGTTATCTGGCGGACAACAACGCGGGAGCATGGCGAAGTTGTGGGACGATCCCGACGCACTGGTGGAAATGCTCGACTTGAAGGAGGTGCTGAGGGGGATGCTTGATTCACCTTCGGCGCTGGGTGTTTCCCCTGACTTTTACTTCTACGTGCTGGTCCGTCACGCTTTCCTGCACGCCGGGATCACGGATCCGGACATGGCAGACTATGTCGCGGGCGTGCTTGCGAGACAGGTCGGCATACGAGCGGGCGATCCCCACCACGACATTGCGTGCGGCTACACCCATGCCTCCGATTTCATATCCGTCATCTCCTCGGCGCAGGGTCGAATGAAATTCCATTTTCAGGTTGCGGCCGGAAACCAGTTTATGGTGCTGACCGGTTTGTTTCCATCTTTTATCGCCAAGCGCAACGAGCGCCGTGGAGCGCCCGATCTCGCCTTCTACGAATCCTTCGCGCAGCGAGCCTACCAAGGCGCTGCGGATAATCCCAAGGCTCCGGGAAAGGTGCCGCGCATGCTCTTGGGTGCCCTTGCTGAAGCTCTGCCGGAAGCGAGAAAATCGCTGAACCGCATGGCCGAGGAATTTGTTTTTCTGGGAGATTAATCGTTCCGCCATTCGATCCGGTTGAAGCGCCAACCATCCTCGCTCTTTACCCAGTGGACGGTTATATCGTGGGATCCATCGGCGGGTCGGTATGTCGGCAGCTCGAGAAAACCTTCCGCACGAAAATTGGCCACCGCCCGGTCACCGTCGATCTCGACCCGGTGAAACTTAGTGATTTCAAAATCCGATCGTTTCGCATTTCTACAGATCCACGAGAAGGCCGATTCGATCTCGTGTTCGTCAAAAGTGCCGTGGGCATCCGGGATCTGAGGAGCGGCAATCTCGATCTCCGGGGCCATCATCGCGTTCAGGGAGAAAACCTTAACCTGGCGCAACGGCGTGCCAGCTCCCTCCCCGAGCGTGAGCACTTCCATTAGGTTGCTGCTGCGGCGCTTGATCACCTGTTCAGCAGAGAACCACCACGTGCCTAGGGCGATTACAAGGACCAGTGGGATGAGAATTAGCGAGAGGCGTTTCATGATTGGTTGGGGTCGTAGAAGATACGCACGTCTGCCTCTTTTGTTCCGAGGAGTTGCTGCGCCCGCTTCAAAGCGTCGCGGGTGGAGATGTTAGGGTTGGACGGCATCGAAAGGAAGATGTTGCTTTCTCCCTGAGTGCGGTCCGCTCCCTCTTGCAGCAGCTCAAGGATTCCCGAACGTTTCAAAACCTTATAAACGTCTTTGTTCGCTCCCGAGACTAGCAAGAAAAGCTGCCGCCGCCTCATGAAGCGCACCAGATCCTCTAGCGCCATCACGCTTGTCGCATCGAGGTGACGCGCGTTTTTCAGACGCAGGATCACGACCTGCACCGCCGGATCCGCCACGATGCGTTGGATCTGGGTGCGGAACAGCTCGGAGGCACCGAAGAACAGATCTCCCTCCACATGGACGATTGAAATTGCGGGGATCGGCCGCTTTCCGGCAACACCCATTTCCCGCAGCTCGCCCACTTCGTTGAACTCGTACTCGCTCAGGTATGGCTTGCTGGCCTTCCGCAGGAAAAGGCTGATCGAAATTGCAACCCCGATGAAGATCGCAACGTGCAGCGGCGCAAGGAGCGTGGCGAGAAACGTAAAAATGATCACAATTGCGTCGTCGCTGGTGGACCGCAGGCAGATCCGGATGTGATGCGTGTTGAACAAGGAAAACGAGATTGCGATTACCAGCACCGCCAGACCCGCCTTGGGAATGAAATCGATGAGGTTTACCCCCGCCTCCTTCGACCACGCGATCAGCACCACCAGCGCCAGAGTGAACAATCCCGTTAGGACCGGCGCGGCCTTGGTCATTGCGCCAGAGTTGAAGTTGAGCATTGAGCGGGTGAGCGAGCCCGAGGCCGGCATGCCCCCGGCAAGTGCCGTGGCAAAGTTCGCCGCGCCGATCGAGAGCATGTCCTGGTTCACGTCCGACCTGTCCCCGGTCTGGGATGAAATCGTTTTTGCCATCAGCGTATTTTCCAAGGACGCCAGAAAAGCAATCGCCAGTGCCAGACCCATCAACGCGGAAATGTCGTTGAAAATCTCCGGGTGCAGGAAGTTTGGGAGAGTCGGGACCAACTCGTCGAAGCCGAAGGTGCGGAACGTCGCCTGGCCCTCGAAAGGGCCGATTCCATACTGGATCAACGGCCCGAAGATCGCCGATCCGAGCACCAGCGCGATCGAAAACGCGGGCCACGCCTTTTTCCACTGCCGCAGCGCCAAGTAGATCCCAAGCGTCACAACCCCGATCACCGCCGGCACCCAGTCCACGTATGCCAGCGACTTCGCCAGCTCCCACACCAGCCCGAAGAACGTCGCCGTTTTCTCCGGATCGACATATGCGTCGAGCCCCAGCAGAGGCTTGAGCTGATTGCCGATGATCAGCACCGCCGCCCCCGCCGTGTAGCCCACAAGTACGCTGCGTGAAATGAACTGCAGCAGATCTGCCACCCGCAGCACCGCACCGATGATCGACACCACCGCGATCAACAGCACCAGCAGCGGTAGTAGTTCCGGAATACGTTGTTGGAGGCTGGGATTAACGGAGAAAAAGCTGAAGACCATCAGCGCTGTGGCGTTCGTCGGCCCGAGGACATTGAAGCGCGAGCTCGCGAACATGGGTGCCACCATCGCCGCAACTGCAGCGCTGATCACCCCGTAGATGATGTCCACTCCGGCGATGGCCGCGTAGGCGATCGCCTGCGGCAGCGCCAGCAGCGTCACGTTTCCCGCCGCGCGCAGATCTTTTCCAAACTTCTCCCCCGAGTAGGAGCTCAGCGGCCCGATCTTTGGGCGGAACGCGATCTTCTCACTAGCAAAGTAATCCCGCGTATGTCGGAAAGACTTTTTGAAAAGTTGGCCGAAATTCATGCGGATTCGGGCACTCTAGCGGAATCGCACCCATCTGAACAGGAACAAGCCCAGCACCACGCAAAATATATTGGGAGCCCAAAGCGCGATCGCCGCTGTTAGATCGGTTTCGGCTCTGTCCACCAGCATGGACATGAGGAAATACGCAGTGCCCACAAGCAGGCTGATGACCAGCCCTCCGGAGGAATCCTTGCGGCGGCTCTTCAGGCCCAGAGGCACAGCCACGCAGGCAAAAGACAAACATGCCATTGAGTACGCAAAACGCTTCGTGATCTCCGCGCGATATTTCACCCGATCCTTCGCCGAGATGTCCGGCTCGGTGGCAAGGAACCTGCGGATCTCCGGGTTCGTCATCGCGCTGCCCTTCGCCCGCCGCTGCTGCTGCGCTCCGAAATCGAATAACCAAGGTTCCGCCTCTTTGGCAAAGGCCAGCTCCGGAAGCCCGTTTTCATCCTTGGTCTCGATAAATGCGTCCAAAAGCCTCAGTCGCAGCTGTTGTTTTTCCTCATCGACCACCAAGGACACTTGCCCCGCATGCACGTAGGCGTCCGCTCCCGTTGGATTCCCGTGAGCGTCCCGGGAAACCTGATAGAGGTGAAATCCCTCCAGAGAATCCCCTACCCGCTCCTCCACGAAAACTTTTTGATCCTTGAAACGCGATTGCACGATCCCCGGGTTCAGCAGCGATCTCGGGTCCCGTTTCACCTGCTCATAGATCAGCTCGGCCATTGAGGCGCGGGCCAGCGGCACGACATTCACATTGATCCAGAGGCAGATGCCGGAAAGAATCGCGCCGATGATGAAGACTGGCAGCGCCAACCGCCCCAGGCTCAGCCCCGCCACCCGGAAGCTCGTGATCTCATTGTCGCTGGACATCCGGCCGAACACCAGAAGCACCGCCGAGAGAAAGCCCCATGGGATGGTGAACATCAGCGAGAACGGCAGCACGTTGATCACAAAGCGAAGCACCAGATCCAGCGGCGCGTGCTGCTCCACCAGCAGCGGCCGCGCCTGCTTGAAAAGGTTTCCCATTACCAGCACCAGACTCAGCACGACAATGGCATACAGCGTCCCGACAAGAATCTGTCTGCCAATGTAGCGGTCGGAAAGGCGCATGGCGGAGACTCGTGATTGTGGCCAATGGTTGCAAGTTACAAGATGGTTTGCGTACGCTTATCCCCGAGTTTCTTCTTCCCGGCTCTTGTTCCTCGGGGCATCTTCCGCCGCCATGCGAGCCGTCCTCCTGATCGAAACCTCCACCGACACAGCCTCCATCGCCTTGGCAATCGATGGGAGGATCGCCGGGGAGAGGTCCTTTGTCAGCGACCGTCGGCATAACTCCCTGCTTTTCGGGCCGCTCGCGGAGCTGATGGAAATTCATGGCAAGAGGGCGTTCGAGGCGGTGCTCGTCGGCAGCGGCCCCGGCAGCTACAGCGGCACCAGGGTCGGGATTGCCACCGCGCAGGGTGCCGCCCTCGTCACGGGTTGCAAAGCGGTCGCAGTTCCATCGATTCTCGCCACCCCCGCCGCGACCAGCGGTGAGCCCTGCATCGCATTTGGCGACGCCCGCCGCGGCAGCTACTGGATCGCCCGCATCGAGGCCGGGCACCTCCTGTCACCGCCTGAGCTTACGGATGAGATCGGCATTGATTTTGCCCTCGGCCAAGCGCGCGGCAGCGGCACCACCTGCTTTTCGGTCGAGCCGGTCGCACAGAAGCAGATCCCCCTTCAACATCCCACTGCCGCAGGCCTTTGGGAGGCATGGCAGACGGCCACGCCGCAGATGCGGACGCAGTGGGCGGGTCAGATTCCCCAGCCGATCTATCTCAAGCCGCCGCACATCACCGAGTCCAAGAACAAGGAAGTTTTCGGCTGAGCCGCGCGCTACAGTCGTTTCGCGTTCCGGCCCTCGTCGATCAGTTTCCAAAAATGCTTGGAGTTCGCCAGCGCCTCGTCCTCTGCCAATGGCATCTTGGAGCGGAACAAAAAGTCTGACAGCGTCCCCTTGTGCAGCACGCGGTGAACAATCACCGAGTTCTGCTTCACCTCGAAGTAAAAGCGATAGTCCTTCGCCCGAAAGCGGTACATCACATGGCCGTCCCGCTCGATTTTTCCGAACCGCTCGCTATCCAGCACATCCAGATCCTGCTCGGACACGCGGAACTCCTCCAGCAGCTCCAGCTGCTCCAGAGTCCCCAAAGCTGAAATCTCCGCCGCACTAATCTCATTGAAAACGATCTGGAACACCCCCGCAGTTTAAGCAGCTGCCCTCATTGCGGGAAAGCGGAAAGCGCTTCGAATACTTGATGTGACACGCCTTTCGCTTTGAAGCGGCTTGCCGCATCCTCAATCCATCAGCGCCCTGCCAGCCATTCTTTTCAATCACTGGGCTCCTGCCTCGTTTTCCTTGAGTTGAACGAATACAGCCCCGCCCCCGATGGTGAAGAATGGGAAACCCTTACCCTCGCAGTCGCCGCAGGCTTGCTTTCCCGCCAGGAGATCACTGCCACCTTCCGGAAACTGCTGGTCTGAGACCGAAGGCGCGATTTCTCGTTTCCCTTCCGGCGGCCACGGGTTTAAATCTACCCATGCGCTGCTTCTACTCCCAATCGCTCGAGCTGGACCTGCCCGCGAACCACCCGTTTCCGATGGAGAAGTTCCGTATCTCCAAGGAAATGCTGGTCCAAGGAAATATTCTCAAGCCGGAGGAGATCATCGAGGTCAAGCCAGCCGATTTTCACCAGATTCTCCGCGTCCACGACCGCGAATACATCGAGAAAATCCAGTCCGGTGCGCTCGACCGCAAGGAGCAGGTGCTGCTGGGCCTGCCGGCGACGCGCGAACTCTTCCTTCGCTCAGCCGCTGAGATCGAGGCCACCCGGCTCGCCTGTCACGCGGCACTGGCCGAGGGTGTCGGCGTCTGTCTTGCCGGGGGCACTCACCACGCTTTCCGTGAGCATGGCGAGGGCTACTGCGTCTTCAACGACGTCGCCATCGCCATCCGTGACCTCCAGGACAAGCAGCCAAACATCCGGATCATGGTCGTCGATACAGACGCCCACCAAGGCAATGGCACGGCTTCACTCCTGGCCGATGATCCCCGCGTCTTTACCTACTCGATCCACGTCGGCAAGAACTACCCCACGAAGAAAGTTTCCAGCACCTTGGATGTGGAAACGGTCCGATACGTCGAGGGCGAGATGTATCTCCAGCAGCTTTTCAAGACCCTTGCGGAAGCCCTCGATAGCTTTTCGCCAGACCTCGTCATCTGGATCTCTGGCGCCGACAACCACCGCAACGATCGCTTTGGCCAGATGCACCTGTCTCTCAAGGACATCCAACGCCGCGACGAAACCCTCCTCCGCGCCCTGATCCGCAACCGGATCCCCGTCGCCATCCTCTACGGAGGCGGCTACAACCGTCAGCCCGAGTTCACCGCGAAACTGCACCGCAACACCATCGCCACGGCGAAACGACTAGCAACGGAATACCGCAGCCTCTGAAATCGCTACCTCTAAGGACCAACAGGCTTACATCTCCGTGTCGGGCGTGTCATCCACTGGGGCGACAACTTGGCATTTGCCGATCTCCGGTTACTTCCTAGTTTTCTCTGACTCATGAGAAGCCACCTCTTTCTGACGCCGGTTGTGGCATTGGCCGCCGCAGTCGCTGCTGTCGCACAGGATTCCGGGAAAATCCGCGCCGATGCTCTTAAAGATTTTGTGGCGGAGCGGGTGGAATCGAAAGAGGTCGCCGGAGCACGTGCAGAGGTAGGGAACCGGGAGCGCGTGCTGGCCACTGCCAGCGCCGGATACGCCAACCTTCAGGCGCGGAGAGAGATCACTCCCGACACGATTTTCTGGATCGCATCAATGTCAAAGCCGGTCTGCGGCACCGCGACAATGATGGCGGTGGAAAATGGGCTGATCTCGCTGGACGATCCTTTATCGAAACACCTCCCGGAGTTCGAAGCGCTCGAAGGCCCCGATGGTGAGCCCGCTGTTGTTACCATCGCCCAGTGCCTCTCCCACACCAGCGGTCTGCAGGACCTGAGCAAGGATGAAAGCGCAGCGACAAGCACGCTTGCTGAGGTCGCGACCATCGTTGCCAGAAAGCCGCTCTTGTTTGAGCCAGGGACCAGGTGGGTTTACTGCCAGGGCGGCATTGATGTTGTTGCGAGGATTCTAGAGGCGGTGACGGGGGAGAATTACGCGGAGCACCTTGAGAAGAACATCTTCGGCCCCCTTGGCATGAAGGACACCGCTTTCTATCTCACCGAGGAGCAGCTCGGGAGGCTGGCGGTCTCTTACGAAAAGCAGGAGGGTGGTAACTTCAAGGTCATCGCTCCGTATATCCTCAGCGGCAAATCACCCGCTGATACGGACCGCTATTCCCGCGCGAGCGGCGGCCTTTTCTCCACCGCCTCCGATTACGGCACCTTTGCCCGGATGATCCTCAATGGCGGCAAACTGAACGGCCACCGGATACTCAAATCCGAATCCATTGCGGAAATGACCCGCTCCCACACCGGTGATCGCGCCGTCGGCTTTGTCCCGGGCAGCAACTACGGTCTCGGTTGGATTCGCGTCGCAGAGCCGATGGGCGTGACCGCTCCACTCTCTGCCGGGTCTTTCGGCCACGGCGGTGCTTACGGCACCCAGGCGTGGATTGATCCGGAAAAAGGCCGCTATGCGATCCTCATGATCCAGCGCAGCAACCTCGGGAATGGCGATGCCTCGGAAACCCGCAGTCTGTTTCAGAAGGCAGCGGCCCATTGAGCTTGCTCCGGCTACTCTTTTCTTGACAGCGCCGCGCTTTCAGCCATTTTCCCCGCCCCGCGCGTTGGTACGTGTGGCAACTCCATCATTCCCATGAAAAAGGATCTTCATCCACAGTACAATCCCGTCGTCTTCGTTGACATGACCACGGGCGCCCGCTTCGTCACACGTTCCACCAAATCTTCCGACAAAAAGGAAGTCATCGATGGTGTCGAACACTCCGTGATCTCATCCGGTATCACCTCCGATTCCCATCCCTTCTTCACGGGCCAGAAGCAGTTCGTCGATACCGAAGGCCGCATCGACAAGTTCCAAAAACGTTTCGGCGCTGTCCGCCGCGTCGGCAAGCCAAAGGTTGGCTAAGCCACGAACGGGAACCACTTCCGTTCTTCTCGAAAACGGCGACCTCCACAAGGGTCGCCGTTTTTTTTAAACTACCGGGCTACCGAGGCATCCGGACCGACAAACTCGGGCTTCGAGAGCATAATGTTCGAAAAGATTTCGGAGAGCGGGATTTCACATTTGACCGATTCCAGCTTGAGCACCGCATCCTCGCCCTCAAGACGATGATAGATCCAGCATCCTTCATCCTTCCGGTAGGTTTCCACCAGCTTTCTTCTCTGTGATACCAGAACGTACTCCTTGAGACTCGGGAGGGTCTGGTAGTGGAGAAACTTCATTCCCCTGTCGTAGGATTCGGTGCTGTCGGAGATGACCTCGATAATGAACCCGGGATTGCGGAAGATGTCATTTCTCCCGTCGTGGAACTCGAACTCCCCGCACAATCCGGAGATGTCCGGATAGAAATATGCGTCCGCCACGTCCACCCGCACCTTCATATCTGAGGAAAAAACCTGGCAGGGGCGGCCCTTCATCCCATTTCTAATCTCCCCGTTCAGATTTGATGTAATCGTGTTGTGAGCGAGCCCCGCTCCCGCCATCGCATAAATCTCTCCTGCGATGAATTCGCTCTTCTCGAAGGCATCCTTCTCCCACTCCAGATACTCCTCCCCGCTTTGAAAACGTTTTCCAGCAACGGACATAGGATACAAATACTCCGATCCAAGTCCCGGAACAAGATCCCAAATTCCCTTGTCATTGCGGTTTGAAATCCGGGGCATGGAAGGTACGGTCGCCGCGTGCTCGCCAAACGAATCATTCCCTGCCTCGATGTAACCAACGGCCGCGTCGTCAAAGGCATCAACTTTGTTGATCTCATCGATGCCGGCGATCCGGTGGAGTGCGCAATCGCCTACAACGAGCAGGAGGCCGACGAGCTGGTCTTTCTCGACATCACCGCCTCATCGGACGCGCGTGAGACCATGGTCGATGTGGTGCGGCGCACGGCGGAGAAGTGCTTCATCCCCCTCACCGTTGGCGGCGGCATCCGCTCGGTGGAGAACATGCACACGATGCTCCAGGCCGGGGCGGACAAGGTCGGCATCAACACCTCCGCCGTCACCAATCCCGGCCTCGTCGATGAAGGAGCGAAAGCCTTTGGAAGCCAGTGCATCGTCGTCGCGATTGACGCGAAGCGCGAGGGGCCTGGAAAATGGAGCGTTTACACCCACGGCGGCCGCACGTCCGTCGGACTCGATGCGGTGGAGTGGGCGAAAGAAGTCTGGCGTCGCGGGGCCGGGGAGATCCTCCTCACCTCCATGGATGCGGATGGGACACAGGCAGGCTACGATTGCGAACTAACAGCCGCCATTTCCACAGCCATCGGCATACCGGTCATCGCCAGCGGTGGAGCGGGAAACCTCGATCACATGGTGGAGGTGCTAGAAAAGGGCAAGGCGGATGCCGTGCTCGCAGCCAGCATCTTTCACTTCGGGATGCACACCGTGGGCGAGGCCAAAAGCCATTTCGCGGAGCACGGCGTTCCTGTCCGGCCGAAGTTCAAGCGCCGCTAAAGGGAGACACGGCATTCTTGTCGTGCCTCCGGCTCGGCACGAAGAGACAGAAGGGCTCCTGTTAGTTCGCCCTGCGGAAATTCTGCACGCCATCAGCGATACCACGTGCGACCCCGTCGCGGAACCAAGCCGTCTTCATGCGGCTGCGCTCATTGGCGTTGCTGACGAAACCGCCTTCGACGAGGATCGCCGGCAGATCGCAATTACGAATTACGTAGTAGCGGGCGTATTTCACTCCGCGGTCAACAACGTTGACGCGGTTCATCATGCCGCGATGCACATCACGGGCGAGCTTGGCGCTCTGCTGGCTGTGATAGAAGGTCTCAAGGCCGCTGACGTTTTGCTTCCAGGTGTAGTTGTAGTGAATGCTGATGAAAATGGCGTTCCGGTGCTTGTTCGCGACCGCCATCCGGCCCGGCAGCGAGACGAAGTAGTCACTGCGGCGGGTGAGCACTGTGTTAAATCCCATTTTTTTCAAATGAGACTCTAGGCGGACCGAGGTATCGAGCGCTAGGTGCTTCTCGTAAACGCGGCCCCACTGGCCGCCCTTGTCGTGTCCGCCGTGTCCGGGATCGATGATCACGGTCCGGAAGTTGTAGGCGCTCGCAACTGCTGAGAGAGCCAATCCAAGAAATAGTGCGGTGCAGAAAGTTCTCATAGGTAGTTTAGGTCCAAAGATTATTAAGCTTTATTGATAATTTTTTAGGAATTGTAAAGATCAAACCCGGAATTTTGAGAAAATCCCGGATTCTCAGGAAAATACTCTTATTCCATCGGGATTTGCGGGCGATCGGACGCCTTGCGGATCCGCGCCTGCTCTTCTTCCGCAGCCTTGGGATCGTAAGGGATGCTGTTCATCACCCTCACGGACCCATCTCCGTACGCCATCAAGACCGGATCGCCCTGCGGCGGCCGTTGGTGGATGTCCCGCGCCACGAGCTTGCCGTCAGCGCTGACTTGGCCGTGCACCCACATCGCTGGAGTGGCCAGCCACATGACGTGCATCCTTTGCTCGCGGTCGATGGTCACCATTGGCTTTCGCAGCATCAGCACGTCGCCGAGAAGGAAAGTCCTCATCGGGACTCCCGTCCGGCCATCGATGATCTGGGCATAGAGCTGGGTCTTCTGGCCGCTGGAAAATGTCAGGAGCTTGAACTCGCGCGTGTGGCTGCCGGTGCCGTCGGTCGCCCCCACCTTCTGTGCCCAGTAGGTTCGGCCGGGGTTGAGGTTGAAGAGCAGTCGGTTGGTGCTTGAGCCTTGTATCTTTCCCGCTGGATCGCGCACCACGGCTGAAACCGCGAAGTTTCCCTGGCTATTTAGCAGGAAAAAGTCCGTTAGATCCACCTGTTTCGCCAGGGATTCGCCGGACTTGATCTGCATCGCCCCGAAGGTGTTCAGCTTGCGGGTCGTGACCGGATTGCCATGGGTGTTGGTCACGACAAAATTCAACCAGGGCATTGCGCGGGACGAGGCCAGCGTCAGATCTTGGCCGCTGTGGTTGGTAACGATGATTTCGGCAATCACCGGCTCACCTGCCACGAAATCCTTTTTATTGATGCTCAGCGAGGTCGCAAGCTGTGCCGGGAGAGAGGCGATGGAGCAGGCTAATATCGCTGAGAGGGCTAGGACGCGGGTCATTAGAACGGGGAGACTACCAATCTGAAAGAGGCCGTCAACCTAACGGATCATGTCCGTCCACGATCGTGGCATTAGTTTGTCTGGTCGCGTTGACCGAGAGGGCGGACCCAGATGTTGCGGAACTCGATTGGATCGCCGTGCCATTGGAGGCGAAGGGGACCGGTCTCGGGGTGGGTTTCCGGATACCCGGCAAGCTTCCGGTGCTGTGTTGGCCCTTGAAAATATTCGCCGTGCTGAACGACCACGCCGTTGTGAACGACAGTAACTTTGGCAGGCGTCTTCAACTTCCCATCCTCATAGACCGGAGGCTCGAAGGCGATGTCGTAGCTCTGCCACTCGCCCTGCGGCAGCGAAGCGGTGGCAGTTGCCCGTAGATAGCACCCGCCTGACCATCTGGATACGTGGGATTCGCGTGGCTCTGAAGCATCTGCACCTCGTAAAGGTCCATCAGGAAAACGCCGCTGTTGCCGCCGCCCTGGCCTTCCACCTTCCGGCCCGCAGGGATTCTCCACTCGATGTGCAGTTGCACGGACCCGAAGCTCTCTTTGCTGTGGAGATCCTTGTCCTTGGCGACCAGCACGCCATCTTTGATATCCCATCCTGCTTCCCCGCCATCGGTCGTCCAGGCATCAAGGCTTGAGCCGTCGAAGAGGATTTTGGCATCCGAAGGCGGCTTCACCTCCACAGCGCCAGCCGGGTCCACGGCTGGAGGTTGCGGGCGGGTCCCATCATGGACCACGTATGGCACGCCCGGAAGCTGCGGACTGTCTTGATAGCCTTGTACCTGTGCCTGCACCGAGCACGCTAGTCCGAGGCCGCCTCCCACAATCATGATCAAACGGTTTTCCATGTCAGATAGAATCCTCATCCTCGGGACGTCCTTTCAAGTCAAAAAGCCGCGCGCTGGGCGAGCAATTATCCGGGTTGCCCGCCGCGCCTTTCATGGTTTATCCTGCCACCGCACATGTCCACTTTCACCGCGACCTCGCCGAACAACGACCAATTTCCCTTCGAACTCGTCCGCCCGGATCTGGAAAAGGTTGAGATCGCCATCCGCGAGCAGGTCCGGGAGTTCGATCCAGCGGTGGAGCCGTATCTCGCTTACATCTGCAACACTTCCGGAAAACGCATTCGCCCGGCGCTGGCGATCCTCATTGGAGGCGCGACCGGTGAGGTGACGGAGAGCCACCGCAAGATCGGCGTGATCCTGGAGCTGATCCACATGGCCACTCTGGTGCACGACGACATCATTGATGGCGCGATCGCCCGTCGCTCAATGCCTACTGCCAACGCGAAATGGGGCAACTCACTTGCCGTTTTGTTAGGCGACGCCATTTTCTCTCATGCCCTGACCCTCGCGACCGATTTCAACTCGATCGAAATCTGCCGCAAGGTCGGCCAGGCTGCCCGGGAGGTTTGCCAGGGTGAAATCATCCAGACCCAACGCCGCTTCGATCTCACCCTCAGCAAGGCCGACTACTTCCGCGTGATCGAGATGAAGACCGGCGCATTATTTGCCGCCGCCACAGGTCTGGCCGCGGCAGTCTCTGGCTTGGACGAAGTGGATGAGGCACGACTCGCTTCCTACGGTATGAAGCTCGGGACCGCCTATCAGATTTACGACGACTGCCTCGATCTTGTCGGTTCCGAGGAGGAGGTCGGAAAAACCCTGCGCACCGATCTCGCCAAGGGCAAGCTCACACTCCCGATCCTGAACCTGCTGGAGGCATCTTCCGAAACCCAGCGGACCAAGCTCAATCAGCGGATTCTCGCTCAGGAAGAACTCGACCTCCCCGTTCTCGTCGGAATTGCCGAATACGAGGGAGCCTTGGAAAAGGCCGTCGATACCGCTCTCGATCTTCTCGTCGATTGCCGCGCCGAACTTGAGATCCTTAAGCCTTCCGAATACAAGAATGCGCTACTACAAATCACGTATTTCCTGGAGGCTTTGCTCCAGAAATGCCGGAAGTGATTAGGCGGACAGCCGCGCGCCTTTGCGATCTTGATAAAGGAAGTGGTCCCAGCTTTCATCGCCGAGGCCGTTTTCCTGCAGGCCGTACAGTGGCCTCCAGCGCGGGGCGACCGGCTTGCCGCTCGGATGCATGTTCGCCTCGTGGGGCAGCTTGTTGGCTTTGCGGGTGTTGCACTTTACGCAAGAGGTCACAATGTTATCCCAGGTTGTCCGCCCGCCTTTGTCCCTTGGGATCACATGGTCCAAATTCAGCTGATGCTCCGGCAGGATTTTGGCGCAGTATTGACAGGTGAAACGATCTCGAAGGAACACGTTCCGGCGCGTGAACTTCACCTCCAGCCGCGGCAGGCGGTCGTAAATCGAGAGCACGATGATCTTAGGCACCCGCAGCGCCAGCCTCACGCTGTGGATCATTTCCTTATCGAAAACCCCGCGGGAGTAGCCGATCCAGGAGCTAAGATCATGGGTGGAAAACTTTTCCTCACCCTCCACCTGGACGACTTGGGCGTGGCCGAGGCAGAGCAAATGGATAGCGCGTCTCGCCGAGCAAGTATGGACCGGTTGCCAGAACCGATTCAGCACAAGCACAGGTAATTCAAGAGGCGCGCTCATATCATTTCCCCAGCAAAACGCTGAGAAGCTAGCAAAACGTCTCATTCCGGCAATCGAAAAGGTGGGGCGCCGCAGCAAAAAAAGATTCCAGCGACCTAACTTGAGCGCCCGGCTTCAGAAGCCCTGGTTCTTAGCCGCCTCCCAGGCGTCTTCCATTTCGCCAAGGTCGCTGTCCCCCAAGCTCTTGCCCCCTGCTTTCAGCAGTTTCTCCATTTCTCCGAAACGCCGTTCGAATTTCGCGTTCGCTTGCGCCATCAACACCTCTGGATCGATTCCGCGGAAGCGGGCGAGGTTCACTGCGGAAAACAATAGGTCGCCGAGCTCCTCCTCCACCGCCGGCAGGTCCTGCGAGTCCACGGCGGACTGCAGCTCGATCAACTCCTCACGGATCTTCGCGATCACACCGGTTTCCACCGGCCAGTCGAAGCCGATCTTTGCCGCTTTCTTCTGAAGCTTTGCGGCCCGCACCAAGGCAGGCAGCCCTTTGCCGACCCCGTGCAGGTAAGGTTGCTCACTATCACCCTTTTCTGTTCGTTTGATCTCGTCCCACTGCTTGAGCACCGCCTCAGGATCGTCCGCCAAGGCTTCGCCAAAAACGTGGGGATGTCTGCGGATTAGTTTTTCCGAAATCCCCCTCGCCACCTCGTCCAGATCAAAGCGCTTCTGCTCCGCTGCGATCTCGCTGTGGAAAACAACCTGCAGCAGCAGATCGCCCAGCTCCTCGACCATGTCCGCGTCGTCGTCCCTCCTGATGGCATCCACCGTTTCGTAAGCTTCTTCGATCAGGTTCGGGATCAGGGACTCGTGGGTTTGCTCGGCATCCCAGGAGCAGCCGCCGGGTGCGCGCAAGCTGTGCATGATGGCCCGCAGGCGCTCAAGCTGCACCCTCGGGTCGCTGCTGTTGATCATTTCCTCGTCGGTCATGGCCGATCCTTCTCATTCTTCGCTGCCTGGTGAAGCAAATCCCGCTCATCATCCGTCAAACTTTGAAAGCCGTGTTGCGAGATTTTATCGAGAATCTCATCGATATGACTCTGTCCCCTCAGGTCCACCCTCGTCCGCGGCCGGATCTTCGGCTCGATGTCCTGTCGCGGCCCTCGCTTCGGTGAAAAAGCGCCACCCAGCCCGCGGGTTGAGCTCCGTTCCCGTCCGCTCCACACGGCACTTTGGATCAGGAAAAACCCGACGATGGCCCCGCCGAGGTGGCCCGCCTCACCGCCCTCGTTCCCACCGAACTGCAGCAGGATCGATCCCACTGAAATTGCCATCAGCGCCAGCGCCAGCTGCCTCATCGTCAGGGTGATCGGCGGGAAGAGCAGGGCAACCTGTAGCGAGGGCGCGATTACTGCCACCCCGACAAGAATTCCGTAGAGCCCGGCCGATGCGCCGATTAATGGAGTGTAAATACCGTCCTGTGGCAGCATGCCGAAAAACACGAGAATCGTGAAAAACAAGGCCCCGCCAATGCCCGAAATCAGGTAGAACAGCAGGAACTGCATTGAGCCCCACCACCTTTCCATCCAAGGGCCGAAGAAGAACAGGCCAATCGAGTTCATCAAGATGTGCGGGACGCTCCCGTGGATGAACTGAAAGGTTACAAACTGCCACAGCCGCCCCTCATACATCGCAGAGCCGATGGCGAAGGCGCCGAAGTTACGGATCCGCTCGCCGAAGATGAAGGCGTCAACGAGATAGATGCCGATATTGAGAAACAGGAGCCACTTCACCACCGGGGTCAGCTGCGCCATCATTCCTTCTTCACCACCCGCAGGCATCCCTCTCTCCGCAAAAGACATATGGGCGGAATATCACCACCTTTCGCCGCCTCGGCAAGCCACTTCCGCAGCAGCGCGGCAGCCAGCGGCTAGTTCCGCAGGCCCACCGGCTTCTCCAAAATCTCTTTTAACACGATCGCCTGCTTCAACTCGCGGCGGTTGCGCAGGCGCGCCCGCAGGCCCGCCCCGCCAGCGTCCCTCACGGTCGCAACAGGCCCGTATGCGGCGCTTGCTTTTAGAGCCGCCGCGTCCTCCAGGCTCCTGGCGGTTGTTGCCTGTTTGAAGACCCTTACCTGTTCAAGCATCTCTGCCTGCCTCGCCAGCTCTGCTTCGAAATGCGAGGGAGCAGTCGTGATTTCAACGTGCGGAGCCGGATTCCGGCGCAGCAGCGAGGGCACCGGCGAACGCTCGACGCCCGGCAACGGGCCGCTTGATGTTACGGTCGCGGTGCTTGGCAGGGGAGGGGGGGTTGCCGCTGCCGGCGCGCGTCGTTCCGCCTCCCGCTCGAGATTCTCCTGAGCCTCATCAAAATCAAAATCAGGCCCGAAAAAATCGTCTTCCTCTTCGAGCTGCTGCGGCTGCGGCTGTTCCCGGCGGCGCTGGGCCTCCATTTCCGTCTTCATCGCCTCGCGCTGCGAGTTCACCCATTGGGCGATCCCCGCAGCGACGAAGATGAGCACGTAGAGATTTTCAAGGATGAAGTCCATGCGTCTAGATCCGTCAGTGGCTACTTGCCCTCTTTGATCTCCACTTCGTAATCACCTAATGCCCACTGGATGCCGGCGAGGTAGTGGCGCATCACCTTTGGATGCCAGAAGATTTCATGATTGTGGCCGAGGGAGCTGTAGAATACGCGGCCTTTTTCCCAAGTCCTCACCCAGGCAACGCCGAAGTCCTTGTCCGTGCGCTTGATGCCTTTCACCTTCGTATCCGACTTCTCAGGATCGAGGCGCAGCAGCATTTGCACGGCGCTTGAATCGTAGGGATCTTTGAGCTGATAGATCTCTTCTTTGAACTCGACGCTCCCGCCTTCGAACATCGCATTTAGCGGGTGATCCTCCTCGCCCTCCTCGGGCTTGATGCTGACCTGAGTGCCGGCGTTCCAAGGATGGCCGTCAAAAAAGCCGTTGATCATCTGGCCGTATTCCGCCCACTCGTAGAACGTATCGGTCGCAGCATGGATGCCGATGAAGGCTCCGCCGTTTTTCACGTAGCTCATCAGATTGTCCTTCAGTCGCTCCTCAAGCTCTTTGGCTTTCGCCTTCTCATCATCCGACATTTTCTTAAGCTCCTTTTTGAAGGGAGCGAAAACGTTCTGCGTGGTGCTGAGGAAGCAGATCCCATCGAACTCTGAAATTTTGTCCTTTTCGAAGTTTCCCCAGTCATCGCTCACCACCGTCTCGAAGGCTCCGGTCTTCTCGCCCATCATTGTTAGAGCCAGCTTGCCCGT
Organism: Akkermansiaceae bacterium; assembly: GCA_041748235.1. Taxonomy (GTDB): domain Bacteria; phylum Verrucomicrobiota; class Verrucomicrobiia; order Verrucomicrobiales; family Akkermansiaceae; genus Luteolibacter. The sequence continues at coordinate 31,892 of JBGTDO010000096.1, forward strand.
CACGATTGATTCATGGCGGTAGCCGTTGGTGCGGGAAAAAATCAGCAGCTTGCGTGGCTCCTCCGGCTTGGCATAGGGTTCGGCCGGGATCGCCTCCGCGATTTTTTCCGCCGCACCGGCGGGCGGCTGCTCCGCTTCCGGACTGTAAGCGACGAGGAGCAGCGCCATGGTGCCTAACAAACTTGCTGGAATCAATGCTCTCATAGGAATCGGGTTGCAATCGCGACACTAACCGATCCTACCCGCACGCCCACAAAAATTTTTCGTGCGGCGTATGCGGTTGATCGTTCCAGATCGGTTTAAGGAGCCCAGGCTGTGATTCGTGGGGGGACATCATCCGTACCGTGAGGGCTTCTTCCTGATGAAGGGCGCGTTGGGTGATGAGGGCGTCCAAAGCGACACTTTGAATGGCATCCGTGTTTTGCTGCGCACGTTTACGAGTTGTGTGGCTTTTTCAAAGTCTTCATCATGCACTGCAGATGACTTCCCACACGGCACCGCTGACCCCAGATCAGGCGGAGGAGTTGCGCCGGATTCTTGAGGAGGATGGTTTCGAGTTTGTGAAAAAGGAACACACGATCTACGCGGCACGGAAGGGGAAACTCAACGTCAGCGTCTACCACAAGGGGCCGAAAGTGCTGCTCCAGGGGCGGGATACCGAGGATTTCATTCGCTTCACACTGGAGCCGCGGGTCTTGGGCGAGGCGAAGCTGGGCTACGAGGAAATCCAAGATCCGGAACATTTCTCGCCCCACTTTGGCATCGATGAGAGCGGCAAGGGCGATTTCTTTGGACCCCTAGTGATCGCCGGAGTCTACACCGATGGCAAGATCACCCGCCACCTAATATCCGCTGGGATCATGGACTCCAAAAAAATCGGCACGCCCGCTAAGATCCGCCAGCTCGCAGCGATGATCCGGGCCACTCCCGGCATAGCCCACCAGGTGATTTCGATCGGCCCCCGGCGCTATAACGAGGCTTACGCCTCCTTCAAGAATCTCAACAGGATGCTCGCCTGGGGCCACGCCACGGTCATCGAAAAGCTCGTGGCGCTGCGGCCCGATTGCCCCCGCGCGCTCTCGGACCAGTTCGCACGCGCTGACGTCCTCCAGAGCGCGTTAAAGAAGAAGCAACTCTCCCTGGTGCTCGACCAGCGCACGAAAGGGGAATCCGACACCGCCGTCGCCGCAGCCTCCATTCTTGCCCGCGAACGTTTCATCGATTGGATGGACGCCACATCGAAGAACCTCGGCTACATCCTCCCGCTCGGCGCATCCGCAGCGGTGGTGCAGGCCGGGAAAAAGCTGGTCGCGGAGAAGGGACCGGAGGCGCTTTCCCAGGCCGCCAAGCTTCATTTCAAAACGACCCAGCAAGTCCTCGGTGCGGTTTGAGTCGCCTTATTGCGATTCCCTGCGCGTGCCCAGCGTGATCGCTAGGCCGAGCGTCCCAACGAAGACGAAGTAGCAGGCCAGCAGCTCGAGGTAGTTTTTACAGATCCTGGCGATATCACCCGATGAAGCATCGCCAAGGGTCGCCTGCCAGAATTTCGGAGAGCCCATCACGCGGTTGAACACGTAAAGAATTAGCAGCGCCGCCCCGATGAAACCCGCGCCAGCGTGATGCCCGAGCGTCCGGAAAAAATCCGCCATCACCCTGCGGTGGCGCAACACCGTCACCACGACCACCAGCATAAGAAAGCCAATCACCCAGCCCTCTGGAAAAGGCCAGCCGAGAACTCCTGAGATAAAATCCTCCAGCTCGCCCACCAGCGCCGCTGCCAGCCCAAATGCCAGCCCTCTGCACACCGGCCTACGGTGTCCGGCGTGAGCCAGCGCACCGGTCATCACCACGGTTGCCGCAGCCAGCAGCGCGGCTTGCATCAGCTCCACCGTGCCCTGCTCCAGCGGCACGCCCGGCCGGTTTGGCAGCCATGCCGGAAGGAGGATCGTGATGGATCCGGCGCAAATCAGCGCGCCTTTCAAAAGGGTCTTTTTCCATGAGCCTTCGCGAGGAGCGTGTGTTGATGAAATCGGCACTGCACCTCCCTACGGTGTATTCACCCCCTTTTGCAAGGCAGATGCAACCCGCGCGCACCGGGCCGCCGATCCCGGGACTTGCGCCACCCGCGCCCCGCTGGCACCGTGCATCCATCGTGAAAACGCTTTTTGAAAAAATCTACGATGGCGAGATCCCTGCGGACATCCTTCACCGCGACGACCTCTGCTGCGCCTTCCGCGATATCTCACCCCAGGCGCCAACCCATATTCTCGTGATCCCGCGCAAGCCCATCCCGAGGATTGGCGAGGCATCCGCAGCGGATAAGGAGCTCCTCGGGCACCTGCTTCTGACCGCTGGAGAAATCGCGGAAAAAGAAAACCTCACGGAAAGGGGATTTCGCATTGTGATCAACCACGGCCGCCACGGCGGCGAATCCGTCCCGCACCTCCACGTCCACATTCTCGGCGGCCGTCAGCTAAGCTGGCCTCCGGGTTAGCCGTGACATCCTCGTGAACTCACGGAGCCATTACTTCCGGACGACAATCCGGGCTCAAAGGGTCCGTACGGATGCGATGATTGTTCCTGAGTCACGGAACCGGGGGAATAAAAGGCTGTGACATCACCGTCACCAGACTGCGTTGGCACTTTACAGCCTCCGCGCGTTCTCTATCGCCGTGCGGTTGGAAATCCTTCGGATATACGTAATCTCAATGTAACGGGATGAAAAATATTGAAGATGAAAGCCGTAAAGGCCAACCGTGCGCCGGGGAAGGGTCAGCCTCTCTGGCACACCAGATGCTTAATCTATCCCGAGTATTATCTCACCCACTGACATATGAACATAAAACAACACCATACGCCGTTCCCCGATGTGGACACGGTTACTCCAGAGCTGACGATGTCAGACACCTGGGATGCAAGGGCTGTTTCCGAACTGGTCCGCTCGAAGAGCGACCTCGGAGAGAGTCCCGCATTCCTGTTCCTCGGCAGAAAAGAAGCCAGTCTGCTGCAACAACACCTCGCCGATGTATTCGGAGCGGAATCCGTCACCACCCTCAACGACACCTATTACATAGGTCTCGATGTGGTCGTGATCGATTGCGAGTCGTTCATCTTCGCCGGGGGCCGCAAGGCCATTAGAACCCTGCAAGATCCCATCTCACGCCGCCCCGCATGGCGCGACCGCGAGACCGAAGCCCTGTGGCAGTTCCGCATGTGATTCCCCCGAACCGAGTTGCCCGCTGAAATGAATCCTCATTGATGTGGCATCGGCAGAAACCAAAGTGCGTCTGCCGATTCCGCTTCACCCATAGGAAATTTCTTAGGAGTTACTCATCACATCAAACCGAGGGCGGGGCCGTAAAAAGCTCCGCCCTTTTTTTTCGATTGTCCTGCCCTGGTTGAAAAAAGAAAAGTAAACCGCGAATCAACGCCAATGGACGCGAATCATTGCTTCGGTTCCGAAGGTTTTTCGATCCACTGCACCGAATTCGCGTTTGCTTGGCGTCCACTAGCGATTGGATTTTATCGATTTGGACTGAGAACTCGCACACTTGACCGCCCTGTTCCTCCGCTCTGAGTTAGATCTCGAAATCGCGGAGATCCCGGTTAATCTGCCCCAACGAATGACCCTGCAAGAACTCGGCTGGACCCCGGAACTCAAAACCGCCTTCGCTCCTTACAGCGAAAAGGGCTGGGTCCCCGCCCGTTTGATTCGCGAGACACCCATCAATTTTTCCGCTTTCCTAGAAGGTGGGGAAGAGATCGATACCATCCTCTGCGGCCGCCTCTGGAACGCGGCGGAGAAAGACTCGGATCTCCCGGCTGTCGGGGACTGGGTGGCGATCGAGCCGGGCGATGACAACCAGCCGCACGTCATCCGCGCACAACTCCCGCGCCGCACGATCTTCTCACGGAAGCTACCTGGGAACAGCAGCCAAGCACAGGTGATTGGCACCAACATCGACATCGTCACCGTGGTCACCGACGCTGGTGCGGACTTCAACACCCGGCGCATGGAGCGCTACTTCGCGCTAATCCACCGCAGTGGAGCCAAGGCCGTGGTGCTGCTCAACAAGTCCGACCTTTTTACCAAGCAGGAGCTGAAAGCGGCGAAGGATGAGATTGCCGCTCTCTCTCCTGATGCGCATGTCCATATTACCTCCGCGCTCAAGGGCGAGGGACTGAAAGCGATCAGATCCCACCTCGCGTCGGGAATTACCATGTGCATAGTAGGTTCCAGTGGCGTCGGAAAATCGACTATCGTCAACCAGCTTTACGGAGAGGAGTGGCAGTGGACCAGCGAGGTTAACGAGACGACGGGAAAAGGCCGCCACACCACCACCACCCGTGAGCTGGTGCCATTGGCCAGCGGCGGCATGTTGATCGACAACCCGGGCATGCGGGAGATTCAAATGTGGACGGACGAGTTCACCCTCCGCAGCAGCTTTGAAGACGTGGCAAAACTGACTGATGATTGCAAATTCTCCGATTGCAGCCACGGTAGCGACACCGGCTGCGCGATTCGCAAGGCCGTCGATAGCGGCCAGCTCGATCCGGCGCGCTACGAATCATTTCTTAATCTTGAAAACGAAATTGCCGCCTTACAAAAACGCGCGAAGAAGCGCCAGATGGCCGTTGAGCGCTGGCACAAGCGCAACCACCGCGTTAAAGCCCGCAATCTCGCTGATCGGATCCAGCTCGAAAAAGACGAACGCGGTGACGTTTGAACGGCGCGTGCCGCTGCTTCCGTTTTTCCTCGGCCTGCTGTTAGTCGCAGGCAGTATCCCAGCCTCCGCGCAGCTCGGGGATCTCCTCAAGCTGAACGGGGAGATGGCCACAGAGGCCAAGTCAGCACCGGAAATCCGCGATCAACTTGCGCTGTGGCAGACCGAAACGAAGGATGCGCTCGCCCGTCTCGAGAAGCTCAATCCGGAGACGGATCTTCCGGCTGAAATTACTCCTGCGAACTTCTCCAGCCGCCGCCGCCACTTGGAGGAGGCCCAGCTCGCCATCAGTCGGCACCTCGCCGCTCTCGAAGCAATCACCACTTCCGCAGCCGAACTGGAGGAGGCCCGGGCGCAGGCGAAGAGCTGGACGGGGTTCACCGAGGAGCTGCCGTACTCGATCCTGATGGTTGATGAACTCGTCAGCCGCCGGGAGGCCCTAGCGGAAAGGGCGGTCTCCCAGCAATCCTCGATCGATATCTTTCAGGCAACGCTGGAAAAGCTCCTGAGCGAATCGAAGTCCGCCGAAGCCAGTGCCGCCGACGCGCTCGCCGCCTATGAAGCCAGCAAGGATGACCGGGCGCTGCTGTGGAAACTCGAATCCGTGCGCGCCAGGCAACGCTCGCTTTTTATCCGGGCAAGCGCCCTCCAAAGCAGTATCGCCGCGCTGAACAACCAGAAGCTCACCACGGGAGTTGAACTCGGGCTCGTCGGCAGGCAGATCGAGGTGGTGGAAAAGAATGCGGTGTTCACAGAGGAAGATCTGGCGCAGGTGACCCAGGCATCCGTCGATCGTCAGGCGGCGCTCCGCAAGGAGCTCGCGGAAATCCGCAAACGTCTGCGGCTCGCCACCGGGGAGCGCACCGCCAGCACCAGCGCGCTGGAGAGCCTGAGCACCGCTGAAGATCCCGATCCGGCAGCGGTCGAAGTTGCCGAGCTCCGCCTGGAGGCGGCGGCGACCCGTGTGGAGACCCTGCAGCAGATGATCGAGTTATTCGAATCATATGGGCAGCTCGAATCCTTTGTTCCCGAGGCCTATGAAGAGCGCTTCGTCCTCTTGAATGGCAAGACCAAGGAGGAGCGAAAGGCCGCGCTGGAGAATCTGATCAGTCTAAACCAGCAGCTGAACGCCTGGGAGATCTACGCGAAAAACGAGCTGGCGTCGGTTTCCACCAATATCAACCGGATGGAATCGCGCGCCAGCCTTCTCCCCGCAGGCGATCCGAAGCTCGCCCCGCTCGCGGAGCAGCGCGAGGTCCTGAGGGAAAAGCGCGATCTCATCCAGCGGGCCTCCTTGAGCGTCTCCAGCCAGCGTCAGCTGGTATCGCGCTGGGTCGAGGAGCGCCAGGTGCAGGTTAAAGATCCTTGGTACGCGCCGGTCGCGGATGCGGTGCCCAGATCTTGGGCGATGCTGAAGCGCGCGTGGAACCACCCCGTTACCAAATACGAGGAGACGATTGAGAGGGACGGCCAGCTCGTGGTGATGCCGCGCTCGGTAACTCTCGGCACAATCCTTCTGGCGGTCCTGCTGTTTGTGGGCGCTTATTTCATCGCCTCCCTCCTCAGCAATCGTGCCCAGCGGATCCTAATCGGGCGGCAGGTGATCGGGGAAAACCAGGCCCGCACTTTGCGGAACTGGATCATGCTGCTGGTGGCGTTCCTGCTCGCGCTAGCTACGCTAAGCTACCTTAGCATCCCGCTGACGATCTTCGCCTTCCTTGCAGGTGCGCTTGCGATCGGTGTCGGTTTCGGCACCCAGACGATGATCAAAAACTTCATCAGCGGGATCATTCTTCTGGTCGAAAGAAAAGTTCGCGTCGGTGACATCATCGAAGTCGATACGGTTCTCGGAGTGGTTTCCGAAATCAACACCCGCTCCTCGATCATCCGCTGCTTCAATGGTGTTGAGACGTTGATTCCGAACTCACTGTTTCTGGAGAACCGCGTTGTCAACTGGACGCTGAACAACCGTTACCTGCGCCGTGAACTCAAGCTTGGAGTCGCCTATGGATCACCGACGTCCAAGGTGATCGAGATCCTCAACGAGGCCGCCGAACGTCACGGTCTAATCGAGAAGGAACCCGCCCCCTTTGCGATTTTTTCCAACTTCGGAGACAACGCTCTCGAATTCACCCTGTACTTCTGGATCGAACTCAACGACAAGACCAATGGGCTGATCGTCGAGAGCGACGTCCGGATCATGATCGATAAAAAGCTGACGGAGGCCGGCATCGGCGTGCCTTTCCCGCAGCGGGATATTCATCTGGGGACCCAAAAGCCGCTGCAGATCGAGCTGGTGAAGGGGGTGGCAGGAGGCGTGGCTGTCAAGGCACGATGATCACCTGGCCGACCTCAAGGCCTTCGAGGATCTCCGTATCGGTATCAGAGGAGCGGCCGCGGGTGACGGGGCGGTGCTCGCTATCGCCATCGGCAAGTTTCACCTCCACGGACCAGCCTTGCGGGCCGAAGGCGAGGGCGGAGGAGGGAATGGTGATGGCGTTGTCCACAGCGTGGGAGACCACCCGGACGCGGAGGCTCTGCGTGGGCAGGACCTCCAGACCAGCGGGCCACTCGGCTGCGAATCTGGCTGGGTAGCCCTCGCCGCTGTTGAGACTGTTGCTCACGGATTCCAGCGTGAGAGGGATGTTCACGTCCTCCCGACCCGGAAGGTTTGCCACTCCGCGGACCTGCGCCGGCAAGGCAAGTGCGGTTGCTTGGTCCAGATCCGCTTGCACGATAAGGCGCGTGCCTTGTGGAATGAACGTCGCCAGGTCTTTCCCGACAGGCGGGCTTCCATGTGAACCAAGTGTTTCTGTGATATCACCACTCGACCACTTTCCGCCCTTGATGGTGCCATGAAAGAACAGGCCGTCAGAGGGGGCTCTGAAATCAAACAGCCGGCGGTCCTGCTCAAGGGCGGAGAGCGACTCCTTGTTTCTCAGCAGTGTGGTGGCCAGCTTCTCGACTGCGAGCTTCCTGAGGTCGACGGCGCGGGGGAGCTCATTCTCCGCCTTCGCCAGGAGCGCGGCGGTGTCGTCGCGCTTCTCGATAAGTTCTAACTCCTCCCGGGGGATCGTGACGGTTAGCGTCCGGTTGTGGTTGTGGTTCTCCATCCGCAGGGCGAAGACCGCCGCTTCGATCCGTTCCTGCTGACCAAGTGTGGCCTCGCCCTTCTCTCCGGCGGCGCCGCCGGTGCCGGTGGATTTCCGCAGGTGGTGGAGCTGCTGGAGCTCGCTCATGTGGGCGTCGAGGATCAGCTCGTTTTGCTTCATCACGCTAGCCGTCGCCTCGGCGGTGGCTTTTTTTCGGATGTCTGTAAAGTAGCGGAATTCGTCCGCTGCGGATTCGGCTGCGCGCTTGAGGCGGGTCAGGGTCAGCGGCACGCTTTCCTCTAAGGCCTTCAGCTCATGCTCCGCCTGGGCGAGCTCGAGACCCCCTGCGGCGATGGCGTGCCTGGTATCAGCAAGACTTTCGTCAATCTCCCGCGCGTCAAAAACGATCAGGGGCTGGTCCTTTTTCACTCCGCTGCCGTGGTTGGCGATGGAGGTGATCGTGAAACTGGTCCAGGTCTCCGGCTCCAGGCGGAGCGGGACGGCGGCCTCGGGGAGTACGGAGGCGGCGAAGGTGTGACTGACGAAAAAGGGCTTCATTTCCAAGGTGAGTTCTCCTGCGTGGGTGATGGTGGTGATGAGGGCCGGGAGGAGATGGTGGAGGCGGATCATGGCGGGCGGCCGAGCTAAGCACATCTGCTTTCCCGACTCAAGCCGCGCCTCTCGACTTGCGGGCCAGCCAGATGGGAAGCAGCCGGGGCTTCTTGGCAAGGGGTGCGGCCGGGACGAGGTGCTCCACGACCTCGTATCCCTCTCGCTCGAGATTCCGAGTGAGGCTTGGCATTTTCCGAGTGGCGGCAATCGCGAGCAATCCGCCGGGCTGGAGGGCCTCGTAGGTCGCGGAGAGCCAGCGCTTGTCATTGACCAGCAGGCGCTGGCGCGAGCCCAGAGGGGCGGTGTCCAGGTGAACCATGATGGCGTGGAGGCATCCGGACTGCTTGTTCAGGGCGGCCGGGCCGGCGTCTGTCTCGATGACTACGCGGGGGTCGCTGAGGCTCGTCTCTGGGAAAAATCTCCGATTCCAGTCGATCAGCTCACTGCGGTTTTCCGCGATGGTATAGACGGCCCGCTTCTGAGGCAGCTCCTTGATGATCGACTCCAGCATGTGGCCGAGGCCGATCCCGAGCAGCCAGACGCGCGGCTGGCGCGCTGGGCGGAAAGGGGCGGCGGCGAGCTTCGCGAGTTCTTCCTCCGCAGCGCGGGTGGCGGGGCCGCAAAGCTGTTGGCCGTGGACGAGGAGGTAATGGCGGCCGTCGTGCTCCTGGAGGACGAGCGGCGTGCCGTCGTCTAAGGTGGTTTCGGCCAATGTGATACGTGGTTTCATTCGGCTTGCTTCTTGCGTGGTAGAAGGATTTTTGCTAATCGACAACCACCATGTCAGAAGATTCACAAAATCATGTGCCAGAGTCGCTGCATCCAGAGGCTCCACCGGTCACTCCGGGGCAGCAGGTTCCGTCGACTCCCACGCACGCCAAGGAGATGACGGACAAGAAGCTGATCGCCGGGATTCTGGGGATCGTGCTGGGTGCTTTCGGAGTCCACAAATTTTACCTCGGCTACCAAAAGGAGGGAATCATCATGCTGATCGTCGGCCTGATCGGTCTGCTCCTCTGTGGCATTCCCACCTCGGCTGTGGCGATCGTTGGTCTGGTCGAGGGTATCCTTTATCTGACGAAGACGGACGATGAGTTCGTGCGCACGTATGTCATCGGCCGCAAGCCGTGGTTCTAACGAATTTCGAGCGCTGCTGTCACCCGCCAAAAAAAAACCCCGGCCGCGAGGGGCCAGGGTTTTTTTGGAGTTTTTGAAGGTCTTTTACCCGACGGTCTCCCGCAGTGGCATTTAGAGGCTCCCTTTAAGAACCGAGGAAGGCTTGAAGCCGACTGACTTGGAAGCGGCAATCTTCAATGCCTCTCCGGTCTTCGGGTTGCGCCCCTGACGCGCTGCGCGTTTTTTGACTTCGAAAGTGCCGAATCCGATGATTTGGACTTTCTTATCTTTCTTCACGCCTTTGGCGATCGAGGAAAGGACTGCGTCGAGGGCTTCTTCCGCGGAGCGCTTGGTGGCGTCGGCTCCGAGGGATTTCTGAATGGCTTCTACAAGTTCTGCTTTGTTCATGGCAAAGGCGTTTGTGCGAATGGGGGCGCACCTTGGCAAGATAAAAGCTGAGGATCGCTTAAGGTTTTTTTCGTCGCAATCCTTGACTTGGCGGGGCTTTGCCGCTTGCCGGAGCGAGTTGTTAGGCGTCTTCTGCCAGTTAGAAGTGCTGCTTCGGGATGGCGGCCGGACCGCGAGCCGCCGAATTCGCCGCTCCAGCCGCTGCCATGCGGTCCTCAAAATCGCGAAAAAAGCGTCTCGTCAGGAGCTTGTGAAATTTTTCACAAATAGCTCTTGCGATGCCTCGGAGGGATCGGTATGACGCGTCGCCCCGTCTTGTCACGTCTCCCACACGGTCAACCCATCATGCGATTTCTCGGCTCAACAATCTCTGTCTGGCTCCTCTGTCTGGTGTCGGCGCTCGGTGCGGAAGGCGGGCACCACGCGCTGCCGCTCAACGCGCAACCACTCCACGACTTCCTTCCGATCTCCAATTCGATGATCATGGTGTGGCTTGCCGTCGGCCTTATCGTTCTTTTCTGCCGTGCGGCCACCCACAAGATGGCGCTGATCCCAACTGGCTTTCAAAACTTCGCCGAATGGGTGGTGGAATCGCTTTATATTTTTTTGGAGGGCTTGATCGGCACCCACATGATCAAGAAGACCTACTGGTTCTTCGGTGCGACTTTCTTCTTCATCCTGGTCTCGAACTGGATGGGCTTGATCCCCGGCGTTGGAACGATCGGCTGGACGAGCGTGGATCAACACGGCCACACAGCCTTCACCGCCTTGCTCCGCGGTGCCAACGCCGACCTCAACCTGACAGCGGCCATGGCCGTTACTTTTGCCCTGCTCTGGTTCTACTGGGCGATCACGGAAAACGGCTTCAAAGGCTTCATGTCTCACATCTTTGCGCCCAAAGGCAGTTTCCGCGGCCTGATGTTGATGATGATGGTGCCGGTGTTCCTCTTCGTGGGTGTTCTGGAGATCATCTCCATCATGATCCGCCCGGTGGCTCTCAGCTTCCGGCTCTATGGAAACATCTACGGCGGCGAGCAGACGCTTGAGGCCCTGATGGCCCTGGTGCCCTACAAGCTGCAGCTGTTCATCTCTTGGATCCCTGCGCTGCCTTTCTACTTTGTTGAACTCCTCGTCGGTTTCGTCCAAGCCCTCGTCTTTACTCTCCTCTGCGCAATCTTCCTCAAGCTGATGACGGATCACGGCGACGAGGATCACGCACACTGAAACCTTTCGACCCTTTCGTGAATTTGACCATGGCAAAGCCCGTGGGAGTTCCGGAACCAACAACAAAACAAAACGATAATGCCTGAAGTAATCACACAAGCCGCTCCAATGTTCCCACTATTCCACGTCGCCCTTGCCGCTATCGGCGCGGCACTCGGAATCGGTATCCTCGGTGCGAAAGCAGCTGAAGCCACCGGTCGCAATCCCGGCGCAGCAACCCCGATCCTGGTTCTCTCGATCATTCTCGCAGCTCTTATGGAGGGTGTGTTCATTCTCTCCGCCTTCGCTGTCCGCTAAATCTTGCCGCGGGGGACCGGATATCCGGTTCCCCGCAGCCACCCCTTTTCCCGCTTCTCCTCGATTTTTCCACGGTCACTAGTCACCACTTCGTATGATCCCTCTCCTAGCTCAGGCAACCGAACCCGGCACTTTTGAAATCATCCAGGGCACCTTTGGTTTCCACTGGGCGTTTTTCATCGCCCAGCTCGTGAACTTCATGCTGGTGATCTTCATCTTGAAGAAGTTCGCCTTCGGTCCGATTCAAGCGATGCTCGAGCAGCGCCGCACCCGGATCATTGAGGGTGAGGAGAAGCTCAAGCGCATCGAGCGCCAGCTTGCGGAATCCGAAGCCACGACCGCCGCAGCCATTGCCAAGGCAAACGAAGACGCGCTCCGCCTGATCACAGAAGCGAAAGAAGGAGCCGCCGCTTTCTCCGAACAAAAATCCCAAGAGGCCGTTGCTCACGCCCAGCAGATTCTCGCCAAGGCCGAGGCCGCAGCCCAAGCTGACCGCGAGCGGATCTCCATCGAGCTCAAGCGCGAGTTTGGCCGCCTCGTCGCACAGACCACCTCGCAGGTCACCGGCAAGGTGCTCACTGTGGAAGACCAGCACCGCATCAACGAAGAGTCCCTCACCAAGGTGGGCAACTGATCGTTCCGCAGCTTTCCACCGACCCAACAACGATGAAAATTTCCAAAGTCGCCGCCACCACCGCCCGCCGTTTGTTCGGCCTGTGCCAGGTGAACGGCCAGCTTGATGATGCCAAGCTGCGCGATCTGGTTTCAAAACTCATCTCAGCCAAGCCCCGCGATTACGAAGCGATCCTCGCCGCCATCCAACGCCTCGCGCGGCTTGAGGCGAAGAAGCGCCAAGTGGTTGTGGAAAGCGCGACAGAACTCGATCCCTCGTCCCGCTATCGCGTCGCCCGCGGCCTCGCCAGCGACTACGGGGACAAGCTGGTGATCCAGTACAAGGTCACCCCGGAACTCCTCGGCGGCATGCGCATCCAAGTCGGCGATGACGTCCTCGACGGCTCCGTCCAAGGCCGTCTTGACCGCCTTTCCAAAGCCTTCTGACCCGCCCGCAAAGCCCTTTTCCGACCCGCACGCCTTCTGATTTTCTCAGCCTGAAAAACTGAACCCTTCCAACTAGCAAACTTAAAATGAGCAGCATCCTCCAGGACATCGAACAACAAATCGCCGGCATCAGCTCGAGCGTTGAGAAAACCAACACCGGCACAGTCCGCAAGGTCGGTGACGGTGTCGCCATCGTTGAAGGACTCTCCGATGTGATGCTCAACGAGATGATCGAGTTCGACGGCGGTGTCACCGGCATGGCCCTCAACCTTGAGGAAAGCGAAGTCGGCGTCGTCCTCCTCGGCGATTACGGCGCGGTTACCCAAGGTGCGGTCTGCCGCACCACTGGCAAACTGCTCTCCGTGCCAGTAGGCGAGGCCCTGCTCGGCCGCGTTGTCAACGCCCTCGGCGCTCCGATCGATGGCAAAGGCGAGATCGCCGCATCCGCCCGCTACCCGATGGAGAAAATCGCTCCCGGCATCATCAAGCGGAAGTCCGTTTCGGTGCCGGTTCAGACCGGCATCATGGCCATCGACGCCATGGTCCCCATCGGTCGTGGCCAGCGTGAGCTCATTATCGGCGACCGCGCCACCGGCAAATCCACCATCGCCGTCGACACCATCATCTCCCAGGCGCAGCAAAACAAGGCAGCCGAGCAAGGCAAGCTGCAGAACCACAAGCCGATGTATTGTATTTACGTCGCCATCGGCCAGAAGCTCTCCAACGTTGCCCGGATCCAGAAGATCCTCGAGGACGCCGGCGCAATGGAATACACCACCATCGTCTCCGCCTCCGCCTCGGACGCCGCCGCGATGCAATACCTCGCTCCGTACGCCGGCTGCTCGATCGCCGAGTACCTCATGGACAAGGGTCAGGACTGCCTCATCGTTTTCGACGACCTTTCCAAGCACGCAGTTGCCTATCGCCAGGTGTCCCTGATCCTCCGTCGTCCTTCCGGACGCGAGGCCTACCCGGGTGACGTTTTCTACCTCCACTCTCGCCTCCTTGAGCGCTCCGCCCGTCTTTCAGAAGGAGCAGGTGGCGGCTCCCTCACCGCCCTTCCGATCATCGAGACCCAGGCGGGCGACGTTTCCGCCTACATCCCGACCAACGTGATCTCCATCACCGACGGCCAGATCTATCTGGAGACCGACCTCTTCTACCAAGGCATCCGTCCCGCGATCTCAGTCGGTCTCTCCGTCTCCCGCGTCGGTTCCGCCGCCCAGACGAAGACGATCAAATCCGTAGCCGGCACCACCAAGCTCGACCTCGCCCAGTATCGCGAGCTTCAGGCCTTCGCCCAGTTCGGCTCCGACCTTGACGCGCAGACCAAGAGGAAACTTGAGCGTGGCGCTCGCATCGTTGAGCTCTTCAAGCAAAACCAGTATTCCCCGCTCAGCATGGAGATGGAGTCCATCTATCTCTTCGCCATGCAGAACGGCTTCTTCGACGACGTGGAAGTCAAGGACATCGGTCGCTGCCAGGACGCCATGGGTGAATTCTTCAACACCCGCAAAGGCGAGCTCCTCGATAAGATACGCAACGAAAAGCCGGATCTCAAAAAGGACGCCGCCATGGTCGACGCGGTCAAGCAGGCCCTCGCCGATTTCAAAGCAGCTTGGAAGTAATTTTCCTTTGGTTTCTGGATTCTGAAATCTTCTCTCTCTAGCACATGGCCAACCTCCGAGATATCCGCCGCCGAATTAAATCGGTCAAGAACACCGCCCAGATCACCCGGGCGATGCAGCTCGTCGCGGCGGCGAAAATGAAGAAGGCCCAGGACCAGGCGCTGGCCGGCAGGGACTACTCGAAGCAGCTCAACGCCGTCCTCAGTGACATTAGCGTGAACTTCTCAGAGGAGGCATCCCACCCCCTGCTTCAGGTTCGCACCGGAAACCGCGAACTCGTCCTGGTCATTTCGACCGACAAGGGTCTCTGCGGTCCGCTCAATACAAACCTCGCGAAAAAGGTCCGCTCCACTGTCTCCGACAGCGCGGATTATGTCACCGTCGGCCGCAAGCTCCGCATCATGCTGGAGAAACTCCAAAAGGTCATACTCGCTGACTTCAGCGTCAAAGATCCTGTCGTGTTTGCCGAGGCTCGCGCGATTGCCACCTTTCTCTCGAAGCAGTTTCTCGAAGGGAAATACGACAAGGTTTCGATCGCCTACACCCGCTTCGTCAACACCCTCAGCCAGGTGGCGGAGGTGGTGACCCTGCTTCCCGTTCAGCCACCCGCAGTGGTGACCGGCGCAGCCCCGCGTGAGGAGGCCGATTACCTTTTCGAGCCTTCGCCAACCGATGTGCTCGCCTCGATCCTTCCGCTTTACGTCAATTTCCTCGTCTATCAGGCGCTGCTTGAGTCCCGCGCCACCGAGCACTCCGCCCGGATGGTAGCGATGAAGGCCGCCACCGACAACGCCAAGAAATTCATCAAGGAACTCACCCTCGAATACAACAAGGTCCGCCAGGCAGCCATCACCGCCGAGCTCCTGGAAATCACCACCGCGATGAAAGCGATGGAGTAAAAGTACCGAGTGAGCAGTGATCAGTGATCAGTGCTCATGAAATGAACCTCCCGATTACCGACCCACTCCGAAATTCCACCCACTGATCACTGATCATTTTCCACTTCTTCCACCATGAGCAACCAAGGAACCATCGTCCAAATCATCGGCGCCGTCATCGACGCCGATTTCTCGAAAGCCAGCGCACTGCCGGCAATCTACAACGCCCTCGAGATTCAATACATCCTCAACGGAGTCGATACGAAGCTGGTTCTTGAAGTGCAGCAGCACCTTGGCGATGGTTGGGTTCGTGCGGTTGCGATGTCCACCACGGACGGTCTCAAGCGCGGCATGACATTGGTCGATACCGGAAAAGCAATTGCCGTCCCGGTCGGCAAGCAGGTCCTTGGTCGTATTTTCAACGTCACCGGCGATCTCGTGGACGAAAACCTCCCGCTCGCAGACGCGAGCCACCGCTCCCCAATCCACCGCCCGGCTCCTTCGCTGACCGACCAGTCTGCCGCGACGGAAATCCTCGTGACCGGCATCAAGGTCATCGACCTCATCTGCCCGCTCCTCAAAGGCGGAAAAGGCGGCATGTTCGGTGGCGCTGGCGTCGGCAAGACCGTGGTCATCATGGAGCTTATCAACAACATCGCCAAGGCGCACGGCGGTTTCTCGGTCTTCGCAGGAGTGGGCGAGCGTACCCGGGAAGGAAACGACCTCTACTGGGAGATGATTGAATCCGGCGTTATCGCCACGGAGAAGGATGAAAAAGGCCATCCAAAGCTTGATGAAAAAGGCAATCCGGTTCTCTCAGCCGAAGGTTCCAAGGTGGCTCTTTGCTACGGCCAGATGAACGAGCCTCCGGGAGCTCGTCTCCGCGTCGCGCTCTCCGCCCTCACCATGGCGGAATACTTCCGGGATGAAGAAGGCCAGGACGTGCTCCTCTTCGTGGACAACATTTTCCGTTTCTCCCAAGCCGGTTCCGAAGTGTCCGCCCTCCTTGGCCGGACCCCATCGGCGGTGGGTTACCAGCCAACACTTTCCGAGGAGATGTCCGTGCTTCAGGAGCGGATCACCTCCACCAACAAAGGCTCGATCACTTCAATCCAAGCCGTTTACGTTCCTGCGGACGACCTTACCGACCCAGCCCCGGCAAACACCTTCGCTCACCTTGACGCCACCGTGGTTCTTGAGCGTTCCCTCGCGGAGCAGGCGCTTTTCCCGGCTGTTGACCCCCTTGCATCCACCTCCAAAGCGCTTGCTCCGGAAGTCGTTGGCGCGGAGCACTACCGCGTCGCCCGCGGCGTGCAGCTTGTGCTTCAGCGGTACAAGGACCTCCAGGACATCATTGCCATCCTCGGCATGGACGAACTGAACGACGAGGACAAGATGACCGTCTTCCGCGCCCGGAAGATCCAGCGTTTCCTCACCCAGCCATTCCACGTTGCGGAAATCTTCACCAACGTCCCCGGTGCCCTTGTCTCCATGGAGGACACCGTCCGCGGCTTCGCGGAGATTCTCGATGGCAAATGGGATGATGTCTCCGAAGGTAACTTCTACATGAAGGCGGGCATTGACACCGTCTCCCGTGACTAAACCATTCAGTTCCGTGGTTTCTAGGATCCGGTCTCAGGGAGCTTTCTGAACCGGACTTCGAAAACCGCCAACTTGTAACTAGAAAATTTCATGCCCCTTCACCTCGAAATCGTCACACCGGAGAGAAAGATTTTTTCCGACTCCGTCGAGAACGTCTATCTACCAGGAGCGGACGGGGAGATGGGAATCTTGCCGAACCATGCCGGCCTCATTACCGCGCTGATGCCGGGCGAGCTTCGTTACCTTCGCGATGGCCAGGTCTTCACCCTCGCCATTGGCTCCGGCTTTGCGGAAGTCGCTCACAACAAGACCGTCGTCCTCACTGACATGGCCTTGGGGGAATCCGAAATTGACGAGCAGGCCACCGAGGAAGCCATCAAGCGCGCTGAAGAAAAGCTTCTCACCGTCGAGCACAGCATGGATGCCGAGGAAGTCGCCTACCTGCAGGGCATCATCGCCAAGCAGGCCGCCGCCCTCCGCTTCAAGCGCAAGCACCAGCACTAACGTGGCAGCGGATTGCATCCGCCATGCCATTCGCGTTGAGAACCGGTGAACGATGATTACCCTTGCGGGCTTGTCCTCATGAATTCTGACGAAACAGACTCTCTCGCAGCTTTGCGTAAGACGAAGTGCGTGGCTGAAGAAAGAACCATAGAGCTGGCTCTTGGCGACGAGGCCCCCGCCCGTATTCCGGGTCTTCTGCGAGACGAGGGCTACGGCGGGCTTCTCGAGCAGAGCGAGGTGGAGGCTCTTGTTGCGAAAGCGAGGATGATTCAAAAGATGATTCCCGAACGCCCGGGAACCTTTTTTCCTCGTTTGATAGGCATGGTCGCGGTTCTGGTCGGGATAGGAGGGATGATCCTTGGAGCTTCAGGACCTTGGTTAAGCCGGTGTTCTCCCGCAGGTTACGGAGTGAACGCCGCTGTATTGGGGATCATCTTAATCGTCCGCCCATGGTGGGGCAGGAGTGAAATACGATAAGCCTAAAAAGGAAAATGGGCGCGTTCGTTCAACGCCTTTGCGCGAGGCGTTTGGAATTTAGTTCGGGGGGTGGCAAGGCGGTGTTCTTTTAACCGCTCAGGAGCAGTCCGGCCTCGGGCGGGAGGTCTGGAAGCCACTTT
>JBGTDO010000097.1:0-8481 GCA_041748235.1 Akkermansiaceae bacterium
ACTCCTCCCACCGCCCTCCGGCATGGAGGAACTGGAAGAAAAAGATGAGCTGGCCCTCGCGGGTGACGGGTGCCTGATCGTCCCACTCGGCGTAAAAACGTCCGCCGGGAGTGTCCAAAGGCCAGGTTCCGGACGGGGCTGGGAGGCTGTGTTTCGGCTCACCCGCAGGGTTAGCGCAAATCAAGGTTGCTGTGGCTTCCATGCCCTTGTGGTTACAACACTTGAGGGGATTGGGCGATCATTTCATTTTCCTCTTTAGGCTGAACTGGATACCCTGGAGCTTGATCCATCCAAAAAAGGCCTGAACTTCGTCATCCGACGACCCAGAAACCCCACTGAAGGCGATCCGATTCTTGGAGGCGGCGATCCTGGATCACTGCGGATCGATGAACTGCGCCTGCGCAACGTCCCGCTGGCGGTGGCGCTCAAATACATTGGCGACAAGACCAAGCTGCGTTACAAGGTTGACGACTTCGCAGTTACCATTGTTCCTCAAACGGAAACCGGTGAAGACCTCTTCACCCGCACCTTCCGAGTCCCGCCAGATTTCGCATCCACACTTTCCGCAGAACCCAGTTCCGGAGAAGTCGATCCTTTCGCAGACCCGGGCAGCAGCGGTGCGGGAGCGCTTCTCGCCCGCGCGCCGATCAGCGAGCTCCTCCGACGAGCTGGCATTGTCCTGCCGGAAGGTTCTTCCGCGACACTTGGAGCGAACGGGGCTCTACTCGTCACTGCCCCACCTTCAGAGCTGGATAAGATCGAACAGCTCACTGCCTCGTCCGGAGCGGGCCTCATGAACGAAATGGAATCGGTGGATGCCTTTGCTGCCGCTCCCGCCACACCTGTGGATGGCGCTGAGATAGCTCGCAAATCCGCGCTCCCCCGACTTTTCCCCGACCGCACCCGCCTGTGGCTGGAGTCAAACTACTACAAACACCGTGGTTCCACCGGCGAGACATTGATCCCGCTGAACCGCTTCTGGCTGGAGCTTTCCGCATGGGACGGGAAAGCGCCTTTCACCTCACCGCATTTCAATGCCTGCACCAGCTCCGCTGCAGATGCCCTGATGTGCCTCGCCATCCTCGATCTCCCCTTTGCAGCCGAGAAGCCGGAGGTCGCTGTTGAGGAAAGCACGCTGAGCGTGACAGCTCGCGCCCCGATGCTGCTTTTCTACAAGGACACCCGCCGCACCGAGAACGTGGCGCAGGAATCGCCGCTCCTCGTCCGCCAGTCTTACCACCCTCTCGCGGAGCCGTTCCGCGCCGATGACCAGGGTCGCAAGATCGAGAACACCGTCACCGGAGAATTCCGCACCGGCGTCCCCCTACGGTCTCTCCCTTGTCATCACCAATCCGACCGGCACTGAGCGCCGCATCGAGACCCTAGCGCAGATCCCCGCCGGTGCCATCCCTCTGGCATCCGATATGAAGCATGATCCCGTTAGCGAAAATGGCGTCCTGCCGCCTCTTGAAGGAAACAAACACGCGCCGGAAACGCTCTCCACCGCCCATCAGCTTGCGCCCTACGGGGTGGTCCAGCTCCAACTCGCGTTCTACTTCCCTGCCCCAGGCGACTATCCGGCCTACCCGCTCCACGTTTCAGAAGGAGATCAGATCCTCGCCCACGCGCAGCCCCGCACCCTCCGCGTCAGCGCCGATCCCGCGCCCGAAGACTCCGCCTCCTGGCTCGTCATCGCCCGCGATGGAACGGACGAGACGGTGCTAAACCGCCTGTCGACTGCGGATCTTTCCACCATCGATCTCCGCGCGATTCGCTGGCGCATGCAGGACAGAGGATTTTTTCTGGCAGCGATGGAAATCCTCCACAAGCGGCTCGCCAATGCCCCGGAGGTTTTCCTCTACGGCCTGCTCCACAACGACCCGACCACCATCAGAGCCTTCCTCCTGAACCTGAACTTCGCCGACAATCTCGGCCAGTGGTTTTCCTCACAACTCATCAACATTGATCCAGCCACCCACCACGGCTGGGAAACCATGGAGTTCGGTCCGCTCGTCAACGCCCGCGCCCATCCCTTCGGCGACAATCCGCGTCTCACCCACGAAGAAGCCAGAAAGCACTACCTAGCCTTCCTCCACACGCTGATCTGGAAGCCCGCCCTCAGCTCCCCTGACGAGCTGACCTTCACCTATTACCTCTTCCTCCAGGACCGCATCGCGGAGGCGCTGGACCGCTTTGCAAAGATCGACCCGGCTGGCCTTCCGGATCCGCTGCAATACGATTACCTCCACGCGGTCGCACTCTTCTACCAAGCGAAACCCGCCGAGGCCAAAGCCATCGCCACTGGATATCTGGAGAAATTACCTCCCGGCACCTGGCGAGACCGTTTTCAAGCAGTCGCCGTCCAGGCGGATGAGATCGCGAAGCCCATCGCCGCCGCATCGGAGGAGATAAGCGACGTAACTCCTTCGCTGGATATCAGCCAGCTACCGGACGGCATGCTGCTCCTCAAGCATGCGAACCTCGAAGAGACGACACTCAGCCTCTACCACATCGATCTGGAAGTACTTTTCTCAAAAGACCCGTTTCTGAAAGGCGGCGCGGAATCATCCCTACCACCCATTTCGCCGAACCAAATCACCAACATCTCGTTTGAAGAAGGAAGCAGCGAGACCCCTTACGAACTCCCGGACAATTTCCGTCAGGGAAACATCCTAGTCTCTGCGGAATCAGACAACGCGAAGCAGTTGAAGATCCTAGACTCTAGGCTATTGGAGACGCGGATCATCCCTGCGGAGCGCACCGTGCAGGTCATCGATCCGGCGGTCAACGCGCCTCTTCCAGCCACCTACGTGAAAGTCTTCGCAGAAAGCCGCGATGGCTCGATAGCTTTTCACAAAGACGGCTACACCGATCTGCGCGGGAAGTTTGATTACCTTTCACACACCGCGATTGACCCCGCCACAATCCGACGGATTGCGATTCTGGTGAGTCATCAGGAAAAAGGATCACTGACGAGAATTACCGATCGGTAGTCCCCGGAGAAGGAGCTTTGACTCTCATTCGAAACATCACCTCACCCGAACACGAACATGCTCACGGCCAGCACATGGCAGACGCTCCCGGTTAGAACGAACAGATGCCAAATGGCATGATTAAACGGCAGGCTGTTCCACGCGAAAAAAATCACGCCCAGAGTATAAGCAAGTCCACCGGCAACCAACCAACCAAGCCCTGCGGCGGGCAACTGCCTCCACAACGGCACGATTGCAAGCACGATGAGCCATCCCATCAGCAGATAGAGAGCGGTCGAGAACCAGTGATCCTTTCTTCCCTTCCATAGGGTCTTCATAAAAACTCCGGCGATGGCCATAGCCCAGACCGCAGCGAGGATCGACCAACCCCATGGGCCACGAAGCGTGATCAGAGTGAAAGGAGTGTAGGTGCCGGCGATGAGCAGATAGATGCAGATGTGGTCGAGCGTCTGGAAGCGCGCCTTCCACCGGTGCGTTGTCGAGAAGTGATAAAGCGTGGACGAGAAATACAACACGATCAGCGAGGTCCCAAACACCCACGCCGAAAGGGTTTTAAGCGCATCCCCCGATGCCAGAACCAGCATTGTTATCAATGCCCCCACACTGAAGGCCATTCCCACCGCATGTGTAATCATGCTCGCAACCTCTTCGCGATGCGTGTCGCACAAATCCGACCGGTTCTGAAGTTCTGTTTCCATGGGAAGTTAGTCCTCATTTCGTATCGGACGGCTGCTTTGTCCAGCAGGCGATTTCCCCGCTTCCTCCTCTTTCGCTGAGGCATCTCTCGCAGAAGACGAATCCGCCGAAGGCAAATTTCCTATTCCAGCTCTTCCTCAATGAAATCAAGAACGAGATCGACAAGTTCGTCCATGCCGGCCGGGAGTTCCTCTTCAATCGTGGTGAGATAATCCGCTTCGGTTTCGTTGTAGTCGCAGCGGTCTTCGCTACGGGTGCCGCACCAGCGGCTGGCGTTGAGAGGATCGACAATGCCAGTCGCACCGATCATATCGAAGGATCTGATCACACGCTGGTGATCGATCGGGCTCTGCCAGAACTCATGCAGGCAGTCCTCGCTTTCAAGTATCGGGACGGTCTCATACACATCCATAAGGGCACGTTCCTCGCGGCTGAGGGCACGCTCGGCCATCTCTCCCTCAAGTTGATCGACGAGCATCTCGACTTCATCCGGCCATTCAATTGCTTCCTGAAAAATCATTCATGCGGATGTAGGGCAGCCCGGCGATCCTTGCCAAGCGAATCCATGGCAATTCAGAAACAAAGCTCCTGATTCGGAATGGGAAAACGAATTTCCAGCCCTAGGCAGCGGGATTGGGTAAGAGTTACGGGTGGATTTAGGTCGCCCCTTCAGGGCTCTGGGTTTGCTCCGGAGATATCCCCGGGCGTTGCTACCGGGCTGCGTTATGGCTCCCTGTTGGGGTTGGATATCTTTCTTTGTGGGAACACAGTCGGGGTAGCCAACCGCACTTCAGTGACACCCTACGACGGGACATCTCAGAGCCTCGTCCAGGCCCCGTTGTTCTCGGAAGATTTCACCGCCGCTTCGATGAACGCCATGCCATCGACTCCGTCCTGAACCGTCGGATAGTCGTACGCTTCGTTGCCCTTGAACTTCCCTTCGATGGCATCGGCGATCGCCTCGGCTGCGGCGAGATAAACGTTGGCGAAGGCTTCGATGAATGCTTCCGGGTGGCCGAAGGGAAGACGGGTGTATTTCCCTGCCTCAGGGCCGTTGTAGCTATTGCCGCGTCTCCAGATTTCACGGGGCTTGTCCGCGAATTTCACAATCAGCTCGTTCGGGTGCTCCTGATGCCATTCAATCGAAGCCTTGGTGCCATAGACCCGGATGTTCAGATTATTCTCGTCCCCGGTTGAAATCTGAGAGGCGAAAAGAACGCCCCGGGCCCCACCTTCATAGCGGCAGAGCATTGAACCATCGTCATCAAGCGTCCTTCCCGGGACAAAGGTATTGAGATCAGCAGCGATCTCCTCCAGCTTCAGACCGGAAATGTATTGAGCCAAATTCTCGGCATGGGTGCCGATGTCTCCGATGCAATTCGAGACACCGGAAATACTTGGATCCATGCGCCAGTTGGAAATTTTCGCGCCCGATGTTTCATCCGTTTCCTCGTAGCCGGACATCGCATAACCCTGGGGATACTCGGCAACGATTTTCAGGATTTTACCGAGCTTGCCGGAGTTCACCATCGCGCGCGCCTCCTTTACCATCGGATAGCCGGTGTAGTTGTGGGTGAGCGCGAAAACCAGTCCACTCTTCTCCACCACTTCCTGAAGCTCCTTGCCTTCTTCTTTGGAAAGCGCCAGCGGCTTCTCACATATGACATGGATGCCAGCCTCCAGGAACTTTTTGGCCACCGGGAAGTGCAGATCGTTGCGGGCGACAATGCTTACGAAATCGATGCGCTCGCCCGGAGGCAGTGCTGCCTCCTTTTCCGCCATTTCCTCGTAATTCCCATAGACCCGGTCCGGTGCCAGAAAAAAATCTTCGCCAGAGAGCCTCGACTTCTCGGGATCCGAGGAAAAACAGCCCGCCACCAGCTCGATCTTTCCGTCCAGATTCGCAGCCATGCGGTGCACTCCTCCGATGAAAGCACCACGTCCTCCACCAACCATACCCATCCGAAGTTTTCTTTTCATATCTTGATTCTTGAAAGCCGATTTGACCGGCTGTCCGCTCTAGGCGCGGCCCGGGAATCCTCCCCAAGCTCCCGCTTTCCTGCAACCCCAAAACCCGCCGGCACATCAGCTCCTCTTGTCCAGCCACGCGGCAGCCATCTGCCGCAGCTCGGCGCGCCGCACCTTGCCCAGCTCCGTCCGCGGCAGCCCATCGATTGTAAAACAGCCTCCGAGCTTCTCAATCCCCGGCGCGACTTTCTGATATATCTCAAAGCTCTCAGCCCACTCCCCTTCTCCTTTCTCGATGACGAGGAAAAGGGAATGCTCCCGCCGCTCGTCCGCCACCGGCACAATGGCCAAAGATTCCTGAGAAACGCGGCCCTGGCACGCTTCTAGGAAACGCCTCTCCACAGCCTCGATATCGACTAGTTCGCCCATGATTTTGACAAGCGTGTCCACCCTGCCCAGAGGCATCAGCCGATCCCCTTCAAGCTCCACCCGGTCGCTGGTCTGGAACCAATCCCCCTGCCTTTCTTGAAAAACCCAGTCCCCGGCGCACAGCTCCAAGGTTCCCGTGAACAGAGCCTCACCACGGATCCTGAGCAATCCATCGAACACGGTGCTCCCTTCCCAAACGGGAAGAACCTTCAGTGCCCCGGCGACAAAAGGCTTTTGCAAAGATACCAGCTCTTGGGTCGCTATTTGCGAACCAGCCTCGGTCATCCCGAAACTAGAGAGAACTGGCCATCCGGCATCCCGCGCTGCCTGACCGAGACCGGCGTCCAACCTGCCACCACCCACCACAAGCGCCCGGAGTGCAGATGGAGCCTCCAGTCCTGCCTTCACCAGATCATGCACTTGGGTTGGAACCAGCGAAAGATGGGTCACCTCCTCATCACCCAACCATCCAAGCAGTCGCACAGGCTCCCATTTTCCCTCAAAACGAGAGAGCCCACAGCAAGCGGCAAAAGCCCTCGCGATCACTCCGAATCCCCCGACGTGATGAAGCGGAAGAGCCAGCCCCCATTTCGCCGTCCCGTCGACATCCAGCCACTTGTTCACCGCCCTCGCGGAAGACAGCAAGGCGCGTTTCTCTAGCACCACCCACTTTGCCGCCCCCATAGTCCCGGAAGTTTTAAAAGCGACCGAAGCAGCTGGCATAATCCTTAGATCCACGGCCTGATCCCCAAGCACAACGCTCCCCGGATCCTCCCAAAAAGCTGCGGACATGATCATCTCCAAATTCATCAGTCGAGGCTGGTCCAGGTCAGTGCCGCCAGCTCGTCATCAAAGCCCAACCCAGTTCCACCAGGCATCTTGAATTCCGGCTTCCACTCCCCTAAAAGATTCACAAAAGAATCCTGTTCGAAAAGGTGATGCGTCTGCACTCCGCACGTCCCGATCAAACCGGGAAAAATCAGCTCCATCCGCGCCGCCTCCCATGCCGCAAACGCCTGGCCCAAGGGATGATCCATGTAACTTGTGATCACCACTCCCTGCCCGTTCATCGCCGCCGCCTCGCTCAGCAGAAAGGGCTCGTCCACCGCAGGCTTCACCACCGTCACCTGCGCCGCCTTTCGATTCGGCCCTGATTCCCGGTCCACCGCCAGCCTCACCCGGAACTTTTTCCATAAGGCCTCCCACGCCGTCTCGGAAAACGGGCAGATGTCCTCGATGAAATCGATCGCCAGCCTCACTCTGGAAGAAAGGTCGGTTAGAAAAACTTCGGCCGCCTTCACATCCAGATACTCGTTGAAGTCGAGACGCCATTTCAGACTTGGATACTCCGCCACCATCTCCTCCAAAAAAGCCGCCTCCTTTTCCACATCCCGGCCCGCCTTCATTTTGATGATGTCGAAGCCTGCATCCACCGCCACTGCTAGCTCCTTCGCATCGCCCCTCACCAGCGTGGCGTGACTGCGTGGAACCTCCATCTCCTCGAACAGCGACTCCTCCCTTGTCCTCGCCGCTTCGTCGAACTCCGCGCACCGCATCGCCCGCCGCACGATCGGCCAGAAACGCCGACCCTTCAGATCTTCCAGGCATTTTTCCAAAGGCGGATCCCCCAGCTCCGGCCACGGATGAATACAGCCATAGCCATCACCCACCCGGATCAAAGCACCTTCAAACTCCCGCCTCGCTGAAACCGCATTGAGAAACCCCCTGGCCCGCAGCCGGTACGGGGAAATCCACACATCCTTTCTCTCCAAAAACTCCATGGTCGCCCACAACCTACCCGCCCTCGTCCCGGTGGAAACCCAAAACCGCCCCGCACCTCTGTCAACGTCCCACAAGCTCCTGAGCGATACTTATCCACTCATCCTCGAGGTTCACGTTCTTGGCGGGCATTTCCCTTCCCGCGCGGGCATACCAATAGTCCGCGTTGCCCAGATCCCCCTCCTGCCGGTGCAGCCAGGCGTGGATCCATGCGCCCGCTTTTCCCGGCACTTCCTGACATAGATCGTGAGCCGCATCCCATTTTCCGGCGCGAGCGAACCAAAGCGCTTCTGCCTGGATCGAAATTCCACCCGGAGGTTCGGCATCATTGGCGGCGGATCGAGAGAGTTCGTCAGCTGTCATGACCGAAAGCGAAACTCAAGCAGGCCTTCAGCAAAAGAGAAATCCGCTACAGGCGCCGCCCGCTCCGCTTATTTGTCCGGACGAGTCAGGAATCCTTTCCGCGCATGCATTGATCCTAAAGAGGAAAATGAAATGATCGCCCAATCCCCTCAAGTGTTGTAACCACAAGGGCATGGAAGCCACAGCAACCTTGATTTGCGCTAACCCTGCGGGTGAGCCGAAACACAGCCTCCCAGCCCCGTCCGGAACCTGG
>JBGTDO010000098.1:0-5910 GCA_041748235.1 Akkermansiaceae bacterium
GTGAATTTCGCATCCCCCTCCATCTTCGCCCACACCACGAACGGACGCTGCCAGTCATACAACAGAACCGCCCCGTCATAGTGCTCCGGAAAACCGTTCGTCTTCTCAAAACTAGGATCATAGTAGAAAACGGGCCCGCCACAAGCCGTGCGCCCCCCGCCACCAAGCTCGGGAAACTCCTCCGATTGTTTGTGCGGGTACCACACCATCGGCGCATCCACCGGAGGCAGTTTCTCCAGACCCGTGTTGTTCGGGCTGTCGTTCACCGGCTCCTTCTTGTCATAGACCCTCAAGGACTCGCCTTTCTCGAAATCAAATTTCCGGTAGACCTCGTTCCCCCGCGAATACGGCCATCCGTAGAATCCGGGTTTCCGGATCTGGTTGAACGTGTCGAACCCGTTCGGCCCCCGCTCTTCCTTCGTCTGCCCGGAATCCGGCCCCACATCCCCCACATAAAGAATCCCGTTTTTCGGATCGACCGAAAACCGCCACGGATTCCGGAATCCCATCGCGTAAATCTCCGGCAGCGTCTTTTCCGTCCCCGGCTTGAAAAGGTTCCCCTCCGGTATCGTATATGAACCGTCCGCCGTCGGGCGTATCCGCAAAATCTTCCCGCGCAGATCGTTCGTGTTCGCCGATGACTTCTGCGCGTCGAACGGATACCGGTCCTCCCTCTCGTCAATCGGCGTGAACCCGTCCGATTGGAACGGGCTCGTGTTGTCCCCCGTGGAAATAAACAGATTCCCGTCCTGCCCGAACCGGACCGCCCCCGCGTGATGGCAGCACTCGCGCCTCTGCACCGGCCAACGCAAAAGCTCCTTCTGCGATTCCAGATCCAGCACGTCATCCTTGATCGTGAACCGCGAAACAATCTGCCCCGCGTAATCCTTCGGCGACCACTGGATGAAAACATGCCCGTTTTCCGCGAAGGCCGGATCCAAGGCAAAACCCAAAAGACCGCTCTCCTGATCCGTGTAGACATCCAGCCCCCCGACCTCCTTCACCGCCTTCGTCACCGGATCCAACAGACGCAGCTTGCCATCAAGCTCGTTGAAAAAAATCCGCCCGTCCGGAGCCATCTCCATTGTCATCGGACGGTTGATCTCCTCGGCGAGAACCTCGTAATGAAAACGGAACGCATCCGGTTTCTCAGCGAGCGTGATCAAAGGCAAAAACAGCAGCGGGAACAGGAGCGTCGTATGTTTCATGGTCATCGGGTTATTGCCCCGGACATGCCGCGGCAGACGCTGACCATACGCATAAATTTCCTCCGGGACACTCAATAAATCTCTCCAAAACGAGAAGAAAAAATGATGGTCGGGACGGCCAGATTCGAACTGACTACATCCTTCTCCCAAGAGGGCTAACTCAGTTCAAGAGCCTTTGTATTTCAATAGATATTTTCCATAATCCGGTCAGCGAGTGACGTGATGCGCTCGCGACAAGCCAATTTCTCCAGCCACTGGGATGGGATCGCTTGTGCCCCATAACATGCTCCAGCGATCTGCCCGAAGACAGCACCTGTGGTATCGGCGTCATCGCCGAAATTCACGGCCATCAGCGCACCTTGCTCAAACGAAGCACTGTGCCAGAATGACCAGAGCGCCGCTTCCAGTGACCTTACCACATAACCGCTTCCACGAATCTGCTCCTTTGTCAGAGCCTTGTAACTACCCAGTGCCAGTTTATGGATTTCCGGAGCAAGATTTGGCAGATCCAGCCCATCAAAGGACGCAAGGAAATCCTCGGACAACACCTCATCTTTAGCGTGGCCATCTAAAAACCCGACCAAGACCGCAGCCATGAGTCTGCATGCGTCCACCGCTTCTTGCGCCCCGTGGGTGACGAGTGAGGACTCCGCCGCAGCCTGAATCGCGGTTCTCCTCTCCCCGGCGAAGAACATGGGCACGGGTGCCAGACGCATGATCGATCCATTGCCGGCGCTCATGGCATCCGTAGAACCTGCTTTGGGGTTTCCGCTGCGGAGGTAGTTGCTCAGAGCCGAACGCACGGTGATTCCGATGTCGAAGCAGTCACCTGTGACAGAGTTTGCTCCCTTCTTCCACCAACCGACGTATCGCTTGGCCTGATCTTCGAGGTTCATCCCGCCGCAGGCGATCAGGCTGTCCGCCAGACAAAGGGCCATCGAAGTATCGTCAGTCCACTGGCCTGCCTTCAACCGGAAGGGTCCGCCTCCAACCATATCGGTGAGCGGCTGGAATGTTCCTGGAGGACAAAACTCCAGAGTAGTGCCCAGAGCATCTCCCACAGCCAAGCCCAACAAGACTCCTCGGAATCGGTCACTTGTCTCATTCATGGTTTATAAGTCGCTGGTAAATTTGAAAATCGTCGCGGGAGAAAATATCTCCTTGGATGGCTTTCATGATGTCGGTGGGGTTGAGGATAGACGCAGGCTACATGGAACGAGGCGTAGGAACCCGTGCATGAGCACGACGGTGAGAAAGAAAAAGTTGCGCAACAACAATGCCGGTGACCAATAGGCCCTCACCCTCACCATGCGGCCTTCGGATAATACTTCACCCAATTCGACCAGTCCCTGTGTTCCAACTGGCCACTCGGCAATGCCGTCAATCCATTCACTCGGTATGCAGTCCCTGCCTCCATAAGCACCACAAAGCGCCCCCGCGATCGCACCGGTGGAATCCGCGTCACCGCCAGCGTCAATCACCTGTGTCAGGGTCGACTTGAAATCCCAATCGTTCGCCATCCCCAAAAGAACAACGGCCGGCACAGTGTGATAAGCATAGCCACTGACACCTCTTCGGGAATTTCCACCAATGGAATCGAGAAACTGGCTAACCGAGGCTCCATTACCCACCGCATCACGCAGGGCACCCAGTATGGATCTCCATTCATCGTCGGCACCGACGTGATCCAACGCATGAAGCACCTCGGTTTCTGTTGGCGCTTGGTCCCCAGCACAAAGCAAGGCCGCCACCTCGGTAACCGCCCTCGCGGCCGTGAGCGCCTTGGGGTCGGAATGAGTCAAACGGGTGTGCGTCGCCGTCAAGACATGGCGCTTCTGCTCGTCATCCGGGAAGCAAGCCCCGACGATTGCCGCCCGCATGCACGGACCATTCCCTGCTGAAAACACCCCGGACCGATGCGGCGGAAATCCCAACCAAAGTTTCATGATCGAGCGCAACGTGGCTAACCCGACACCAGCTGGCAGTCCCAAAAGCCACCACCGAAGCTCCCACGCCATTGCCCTGGCAAAAGACTCTGGCTCACCTCCCGAGCAAGCCAAAGCCTGTCCCAGCATGATGGTATGCTCGGTATCATCACTCCACATGCCGCTGCCCGGCAGCAGACGGTGCCGCCAGTTGCCCGCCCACCTCAGTTTTATAATGGTGGCCGGGCGCAACCCCTCAGCCGGCAAGCCCAAGGCATCACCGACCGCAGTGCCAAGCAGCAGGCCAATGAGACGATCTGTATGGTTCAATGGCATGGCATTCAAACAGCTTCGTGCAGGTGGAGACCTCCGATCTTGCCATCACCTTGTTCAAGGCGGATCAACTTGTCCGGATTGCGCTGCTGGGCCACCAGCACGGCTGTGAGGTCGGCACCAGCTTCCTTGAGTTGGGTCCACTCGGCAAAACGCAACTCCTGTAGATCTCTGCGATGTGCCTCGCTCTGTCCGTCACGCTTGCGTGCGAGTTCAAGTTGGAGTTCCTCTCTCTCACGAATATCGGCGAGTTGATCCTCACGTTCACGACGCGTCTGCTCGATCCTATGCTTAAGTGTTTGCTCATCCTCCTGACGCTGCTTTTGCGCGCGAAGGTGATCGCGCTCCTGTTTCAAATCAGCCAACTCTTGCTGGCGTTGCTCGGTCTCGGCTTCGAGCACCAATTGGGTTCGAGCCTCAATCGCCGAGTCATGCATCGCCTGCAACTGAGGTCTTGCCACGTAGCCTCGATAGACCACCTTGGAAATATGGTAGCCGATGCGCTCCGCGCTGCGTGTCAGCTCGCTATAAGTTGCCAGACTATTGAGTGCTGCGGCACCTGATTTGAACTTTTCGAAGTCACACTCGCCCACGAAACGAACCACATCCGCACTGAGCGCGTTGATGAAGTCTGCGGTCGGGTCGTGCGTCTGCGCCAGCATCCGTTCGATGTCAGCAAGCTCGAAGAACAACATCAGCCTGACAGTGATGAGCGCTTCGTCTGCCGTGCGAACACCATCGACATCGAAATACATCTGATCCGGGATGATACATAATTTTTCAAATTGGAGCGCACCAGGAACCTTGCGCCCGTTGCCGTCATCTCCATGCCATCTGAACCTGTGCAGACGCTCATCCGGTTTCGGAACGAAAATCTCCGGACCACGGAGAACCCGATGAGTTACCTGGTCGCTTCCGTCACGGTAGACAACGACTGCTTGGTGGGCATCAAGCTCAATGGCAGGCATGATCTCGACTTGTCCGTGCAATAGCGGATCGGGCCAGAACTCGCATGGACCGGCGATGTGTTCGGTTTTGCCGTCGCGGAACAGCACCTTCAAATACTGCCCTTCACGCGCCACATGCCGGTGAATCGGCTCAACCCGCTTGAACGGAGCAAACAGCACTTTCGGTCCATGGACGATTTCACGGGTTCCGTTCGGGCTCCACAAGGCGACAGCTTCGCCTTCACTGATGGTGAATGGTGTGATCATGTTATGCTTGTGGTTTGAGGTTGGTTGTTCGCATCACCCAACACTTGAACGGACTGAATAATTTTCGCCCCTGCCCCACGGCATTCATCGATCGCGCGATCAACATCACCGGGTTGAAAGTCCACACCCTTAGTCGCATCTGCAATGAGAGTAGTTATGAAGCCCTCCTCGATTGCGTCGAGCGTGGTGAATTTGACACAGTAGTCGGCAGCCAGCCCAACCACGTGGACATGGGTGACTTCTTCGGCACGAAGATATTCTGTCATCCCGCTGGGGTTGTGATGCCCGTTATCGAAGAAGCCGCTGTAGCTGTCGACGGCGGGATCGGTTCCTTTACGAACAATGTGATCGATGCGTCCAGTGTCCAGTTCGGCAACAAATTCAGCGCCCACACTGCCCTCGACGCAGTGAACAGGCCACAACACTTGATCCAAGCCGTTGAAGTCAATCATTTCGCCCACGCTCTTACCCGGATGAGTGGCGGCAAAGCTACCGTGATCCGCCGGGTGCCAATCCTGAGTTGCCACCACCAGATTATAATTCGGCATCAACTGGTTGATGATGGAGACAATTTCATCGCCACCACGGACAGCCAGCGCGCCGCCAGGAACAAAGTCATTTTGAAGGTCTACGATAATGAGTGCGGTTTTCATGTTTATTGGAGTGGTTAGATTTCAAAGTTGAATCCCTCTTTGACGAGAGCGCGGTAGCGTGCGTGGTCGAATCGGTAGAGCCGGGCCGCCCGGTGAGCCACGTCCTTCTGGAACTCGTCGGTTTCCTCTAGTAAACCGAAGCTCAGAACCTTTTTACGGAAGTTCCGCTTATCCAACTTCTGTTCGAGAATGCGCTCATAGAGCCACTGCATTTCGCCAAGCGTGAACTTGGGCGGCAATAGTTCAAAACCGACTGGCTGGTAGCGCAGCTTACCACGGAGCCGTTCAACTGCGGACTCCACGATCCTGCCGTGATCGAACGCCAACGGGGGAAGCTCATCCAAGGAGAACCATGCGGCGCTGGCCGCATCGGTATTGGCCTTGGGCGGGTGCTCCACCAAATTGACCAAAGCATAGTAGGCCACGGTCACCACGTGTTCGCGAGGATCCCGGTCCGGCTCGCCAAAGGAGTAGAGCTGTTCGAGATACACCTTCGACAGGCCGGTTTCCTCTTTAAGCTCACGCATCGCCGAACCATCGAGGGATTCACCTACCCGCACGAACCCTCCCGGCAACG